>JBNMPQ010000216.1:0-5278 GCA_051276935.1 Oleispira sp.
CAGGTTTTAGAGGTGCTTTGACACGAACGCTCAACAACTATATGGACAAAGAAGGTCTTTCAAAGAAAGCAAAAACAAGTACCAGTGGAGATGATGCGAGAGAAGGTTTAACTGCAATTATTTCAGTGAAAGTGCCAGATCCAAAGTTCTCTTCACAAACTAAAGATAAGTTAGTGTCTTCAGAAGTAAGACCTGCTGTAGAAACAGCAATGGGAGAAAAGCTTCAGGAGTTTTTATTAGAAAACCCTGCAGAAAGTAAAATCATTGTAGGTAAAATTATAGACGCTGCGAGAGCTCGAGACGCGGCCAGAAAAGCCCGAGAGATGACTCGTAGAAAAGGCGCTTTAGATTTAGCTGGTTTGCCTGGAAAACTAGCCGATTGCCAAGAAAAGGATCCTGCGCTATCAGAGCTATACATAGTGGAAGGAGACTCTGCTGGCGGATCCGCTAAGCAAGGGCGTAATCGTAAAAATCAAGCCATCTTGCCACTAAAAGGTAAGATCTTAAACGTCGAAAAGGCTCGATTTGATAAGATGCTTTCCTCTCAAGAAGTCGCAACTCTTATCACTGCACTAGGTTGTGGTATTGGTCGAGACGAATATAACCCAGAGAAGTTACGTTATCATCGAATCATTATAATGACAGATGCTGATGTAGACGGTTCACACATTCGGACATTACTATTAACTTTTTTCTATAGACAAATGCCAGAGATTATCGAGCGTGGTTATATATATATCGCCCAACCACCTCTATATAAAATTAAAAAAGGTAAGCAAGAACAATACTTAAAGGACGATGATTCTTTAACAAAGTATCTTACTTCTATAGCCCTAGATAGCGCCTCATTACATGTAAATGAAGATGCACCTGCTATTAGAGGTACAGCATTAGAAAGCCTAGTTAAACAATACCAAGAAACTGTTGCTATGATTTCTCGAATAAGTCGTTTAATGCCAGAAGTGATACTTAATAAATTAGTCTATAGTCTTACACTCGATATTGAAGATGTAAATAATGAGCAAAAATTAACAAATATTGCTGATGAATTTACGAGTGGACTTACGATGGATGAAACAGATGGTGCAACGTATTCTTTTGAGATACGTCATAACTCTGAAAGAAATAACTGGTTTATTACCATTATTATCAGGAAGCACGGAATAGATACCGAATACTGTATCGATCACGAATTTATTGCCTCTAATGAATATAAACGACTCAAGGATCTTAATTTAGCTATCAATGGCATAATTGAAACAGGTGGTTATGTGAAGCGTAATGAAAAGACTAAATCTGTTTCTACATTTGTAGACGCGTTGGAGTGGTTAATGTCTGAGTCTAAGCGTGGCCAATATATCCAGCGCTATAAAGGATTGGGAGAGATGAATCCGAGTCAACTATGGGAAACTACTATGGATCCAGCTTCTCGAAGAATGCTGCAAGTAACCATTGAAGATGCTGTAGGTGCTGATCAGCTGTTCACTACTTTAATGGGTGATCAAGTTGAACCTAGAAGAGCATTCATCGAAGAGAACGCACTTAAAGTAGCCAACTTAGACGTTTAGTTTAAGCAACATATAAAAAATGCCGCTATATAGCGGCATTTTTTATATGTATTAATAAATCAATTAGTTATAAGGTTAATTGATACCCTAGGCGCACCAAATCTACTAAAATCTATTGTGAACTGAAATATACCAGTTTGAGATGGTGTGAACCGAAAGTTTTCATCGGTAGTTTCACAATTAGATTTTACTGATTTACCAACAACAATAACCTTGTCCGATTGACTAGCATAACCGCAGTTCATACCCGGTGTCCAATTGGAGTCAGCAAATTTAAAATCATAAGGTTGTCCATCAGCAATCAATTCTATAGAAGTTGAATAAACGTCATCAGCGGTTGTAATTAACTTATATTTTTCATCTGCTTCCCACCAAGAAAAAACACCTCTTAAATATAGCCCATCGTAGTTTTGTTCTTTGGTAAAGTTATCAATAACACTTGTAGCGCAGCCGCTAAGCAAGCTAGATATAAATATCGCTGATACAAAGCTTATTTTCTTCATATTGGTTTACGTCCTAAAACATGACATTCAAGTTGTGATATGAAAATTAATTAAGTACTGAAATGTCTGCACAGCACAAAAATAAACCTCTGAGCCTTGATAATAAGGTTAGCCGATTTCGCTTAACTGACTCATCATCTGCCATCACCATAACATTCTCAAAAAATTCATCAATTGGTTGTCTTAGCTCAGCTAAAACAATTAATGCATTAGTATAGTCTGACTTATCAAGCATGGGTTGTATGCGTGCTTCAACAGACTCCACACTTTTCGCTAAGGCTATTTCGGCAGGCTCTTGCAATAACTCTTTATTAAAAGATAGTTCCTCTTTATAAACGTTTTTAGCCAATATATTTGCTACACGTTTATTTGCTGCCGCTAGTGCTTCTGCAGACTCTAAGGTATTGAATGATTTAACAGCTTCAACTCTTGCTGCAAAATCTGCTGGTCGAGTAGGGCGATTAACTGCAACTGCTTGAACAACTCCTGTGGCAATGCCTTGTTCTGCATACCAAGCTCTAAATCTTGCCAAAATAAAATCTACAACTTTTGTTTGAAGGTTTTCAGATTTTATCTTGTCACCAAATGCAGCAACAGATACGTCAACTAAATCGTTCAGATCAAGAGGTAAGGATTTTTCAACAATTATACGTAATACACCAATTGAAGCACGACGTAAAGCAAAGGGGTCTTTATCACCTTTAGGTGTTTGACCTATACCGAAAATTCCAACTAATGTATCTATTTTGTCGGCTAAGGCAACACATATACTGACATCAGATGTGGGTAAGTTGTCACCAGCAAATCGAGGCATATATTGTTCGTTTTGTGCCAACGCTACAAGCTCAGCTTCACCATCTACTCTCGCATAATGCATCCCCATGACGCCCTGTACGTCAGGAAATTCCATAACCATGTTAGTCATTAAGTCTGTTTTACATAACAAACCGGCTCTGTAGGAGGCATCTTGATCTGCACCTAACATAACAGCAATACTTTTTGCCATAGATGCAATACGTTCAGATTTCTCGTAAACGGTACCTAACTGTTTCTGGAACAATATGGTTTTTAAGCTTTCAAGGCGTGATTCTAATGTTTGTTTTTTATCAGTATTAAAGAAAAACTCAGCATCAGCTAATCGTGGTCTAATAACTTTTTCATTACCACTGATAATAGTTTCAGGATCTTTACTTTCTATGTTTGTAATAAATATGAATCTAGACTTTAATTGGCCACTCTCATCCAATAACGGAAAGTATTTTTGATCATCTTTCATGGTGTAGATCAGCGCTTCTTTAGGAACGGCTAAAAAAGACTCTTCAAAATTTGCGACTAAGGCTACAGGCCACTCAACGAGTGATGTGACTTCTTCTAATAATTCTTCATTAACATCTGCAGTAGCGTTTTCTTGCTTGGCTAGCGCCCTGATCTGTTCTGATACTATCGACTTACGATATCCATGGTCAGCTATGACATAGTGCCGTTTAAGCTGGCTGAGATAGTTATCTGCACAGTCTAGCTCAAAAGGCGCGTCACAGTGGAATCTGTGGCCATTTATAGAACGTGCAGAATCAACATCCAAGACTTTACCTTGGATAAGGTCGGATCCGTACAGCATAGTCACTGTATGAATTGGCCTGATAAATTGAGTGGATTTTGTTCCCCAGCGCATTGGTTTAGGAATCGGCAGTGCCTTCAATGCTTTCTCAACCAACTCTGCAAGGAATTGTTTAATAGATTGACCCTTGACATGTGCTTTAAACAACAGCCATTCGCCTTTGTCTGTCTTTAATCGTTCTGCTTGGTATACCTCTATGCCATTAGACCGTGCCCATCCTTGCGCTGCTTTGGTGGGCTCACCATTTTGGTCAAATGCTGTTGCAACGGCAGGACCACGTTTTTCGACGTTTTTATCCGTTTGAAATTCAGATAATCCTTCAACCAAGACAGCGAGACGTCTTGGTGAGGCATACCAATTAACGTGACTAAATGTTAGATCGTTATCAGAAAAGCCAGTTTGAATGTTATCTCTAAAAGCTAAAGCTAATTGGGCTAATGACTTTGGGGGTAACTCTTCTGTTCCAATTTCTATTAATAGGTTATCAGTTCGCATGGTTATTTCTCCTTTTTACACATGGGAAAGCCAAGTGCTTCCCGCGCTTCGTAATACACTTTTGCGCAGGCCTTTGAAAGAGTTCTTACTCTTAAAATATAACGCTGACGTTCTGTTACAGAAATGGCATGTCTAGCATCTAAAAGATTAAACGCATGAGAGGCCTTCATAACTTGCTCATATGCAGGTAGTGGTAACTTAGCTGCAATCAATTTTTCACTATCTTTTTCGCACTGATCAAAAGTGGCAAACAAGCCATTTACATCGGCATGTTCGAAGTTATAAGCTGATTGCTCAACTTCATTTTGATGGAATACATCGCCATATGTAACAGTTCCCATTGGACCATTGGTCCATACTAGGTCATATATACTGTCTACACCCTGGATATACATGGCTAGACGTTCTAACCCGTAGGTAATTTCACCCGTAATCGGTGAGCATTCGATACCACCTACTTGTTGAAAATAGGTGAATTGTGTAACTTCCATACCATTTAGCCATATCTCCCACCCCAAACCCCAAGCGCCTAAAGTGGGAGATTCCCAGTTATCTTCAACAAACCGAATATCATGAACTAGTGGATCAAAACCAAGTTCTTTTAACGAACCCAAATACAACTCTTGAATGTTATCAGGAGACGGCTTAAGCATGACCTGAAATTGATAGTATTGTTGTAGTCGATTAGGATTTTCACCGTAGCGACCATCGGTAGGACGTCGACAGGGCTGTACATAAGCACTGCTTATTGGCTCTGGGCCAATAGATCTGAGGAACGTCATAGGATGAAATGTACCAGCACCTACTTCCATATCTAGGGGTTGAATAATCACACATCCTTGACGCGCCCAATAATCTTGAAGCGCTAAAATTAGTCCCTGAAATGTCTTACAATCAAACTTTTGCATATGCTCTTGCATTTCCTCTGCCTATGGCTTACCGATTAATTAAATTTAAAAATACGGACGAGTATACCTTTAGTAGTCTACTCAATGTAGGCTTAAAGATAATTATAAGATTATTTAGACGTGGAAGTGCATATCAATAGGAAAAAACACGCTGTAGCTGGGTAAGCGAGGCCAGAGATATCAATA
>JBNMPQ010000217.1:0-5235 GCA_051276935.1 Oleispira sp.
CCGGGCTTTCGGAACAAGCGGCTGAATATAGTGGCGCTAGTCCATTGGCAAAACCAGGTGCAGCCGCTATCAGGGCGACGCCAATTTCATCATTTAACTGAGACCAGGCATCCGCCATGAATACCGCCGCGGCTTCATGTCGAACGTGAATCAAACGAATACCGACATCAATGATTGCATCAAAAATGGGCATAATCTGATTTCCAGACAGGGTGAATACTGTGGTAACGCCGGCCTTTGCCAGACCTTCAGCAACAAAGTCTGCACCTCTTCTATTGTTTGTCATAGTGATTGCATCTCATAAACATAATGGTCATTAGTAATATCATTCAATTAATGTCGTTGTCGTTATACTGGTAAAGGACAGTATCCATTGAGACTAATGACATACGGCTAAAATTAATTGCGGCCTACACTATGATGGGGTTCATTTTGTGGTGACTTTTAAATTAAGGCTGAACGACTATGCGGTTATCTTGCTAATCACCTACATAATTTGAAAACCAATTCGAACTTAAAATTAAAATGTGTCGATCAATGCCTTACATCAGAGGCATGACGCCTCTTACTCACATACAAAAGTATTTAACAGGCTTATTAAAAGTTATTGTCTGGGAAATGGCCTAGAATTTTTTAAATTAAAAGGGGCTTACTAATTTTTTAAAATTTAGAACTTATTTATTTTTCATTACCATTATCTTTCATTTCGAACTTTTACTTTTTTATTCCAGCACGAATAATCGCGACCAATGTAATAACCGTAAACGTCCAGAAAAACCAAGTAATTGGGCCCCGAACTAGTATCTCTGGTGAACCACCTGACATCAACATGGCCTGCCTAAAATTATCTTCCAATAGTGGCCCTAAAATAAATGCGATCAGAAATGGAGCTGCTGGAATACCTTTACACAACATGGCATAACCTAGCCAGCCCATGACAAACATGACACCGATATCAAAGACGTTGTTATTCACCGCATAAGTACCGTATACACAAAGCACCATGACTGAGGGAAGTAAAATGGCTCGTGGAATATCGACCACATAACGAAACGCTCGAATAGCGACCGAGCCAATCATAAATAGAAATACTGAACTGATAATCAGCCCCATAAATAAACCATAGATAATATCTGGGCTGGTTAAGAACATCATGGGCCCAGGCTGTAAGTTATGAACCATGAAAGCTCCAATAATAACGGCAGTAATTACATCACCAGGAATTCCAAGTGCCAATAGTGGTATTAGTGTAGCCCCTGCAACGCCATTGTTACCGGATTCAGATGCAGCAACGCCTTCAATTTCACCCTTACCAAAATTTTCTTTATTTGGGGATTTTCTTCTTGCTTCGCTATATGATAAAAACGCTGATGGTGCCGCTCCGATGCCAGGAATACTCCCAAGAAAAACACCGATGAAACTTCCTCTTACAATAGTTTTAAAACAACGTTTGTACTCAGCAAAAGTCACCCACTCATCTCCGAGACTTTCGGTTTCCTTTTCATCCGTTTTTGGATTCCACACCATTGACAATATTTCAGGAATCGCAAATAAACCAATTAGCACAGCAATAAAATTTAAACCGCCCATTAAGTTAGGTTCATTTAAAGTAAATCGATTAGTACCGTAAACCAAGTCTAAACCAATGGTGGCGAGTATAAGCCCCAACATTGCACTTACAATTCCTTTTAAAAGGCTATCACCCGATACACCTGCAATAATCGTCAGTGAAAATAAAATCAAAGTGAAAAATTCTGGCGGACCAAATTTTAAAGCGAAGGCTGCAAGCCAACCAGCAAACAGAATCAATGCAAGATTAGAGATAAGATCAGCAGTACAAGACGCCCATAGCGCCATGCCTAAGGCCTTACCCGCTTGACCATTTTTCACCATTGGGTGTCCATCTAAAACGGTAGCACTGGATGCTGGCGTTCCGGGAGTTTTTATTAAAATGGCAGGAATACTACCGCCAAATATCCCACCTTTATACACGCCCAATAACAATAAAATGCCCGTGATGGGCTGCATTGCGAAGGTAAATGGAAGTGTTAATGCCACTGCCATGGTTGCAGATAGACCAGGAATTGCTCCAGCTATAACGCCAACTAGAACGCCTAGTGCCAGTGCTAAGATGCTCTCAAAATTAGCAACTAATTCTAAGCCTGCTGCTAGGTTCTCTAACATTGTCATGGCAACCTCAAAAAATCACCTTGAGGTATAGCCATACCCGCAACATGAACAAAAAACAAATACAGGATTAGCGGAATAATTATTGCTGAAATTACAGCTGTTCGAGGATGGGAACATTTAATTAATACGGCCAATCCTATAAAGGCAATCATCGAAGTCCAAACTAGACCCAATTTAGGAATAGCAAAAATATAAACCCCCATTAAGACGGCTAAAAAAAGTAACCGTGTATAAGATCCCTTACTTGCTGGATCCAGCCCTATAGATTCATCTTCGCTGGTAGAACTCGCTGAAAATATCAGTCCAATACCTGTAATTCCTAAAAGAATACTTAACACCTCCGGCCAAAATACTGGAGAAAGTACAATTTTAGTCACATTAGAAGGCTCTGTAACGCCGTATGGAATTGCTACTAAAAATAGGAATAAAGCTAAGATTAAGGCGGCTAAGCCTGTAGTAAGGTAAGAGTTGTTAGGCATTAAGAAACCCTTTGATAATAAAGCATCTAATGAATACAGCCTTGAATTAATTCAAGGCTGTAAATGGAGTTTTTTAACCTTCGACTCGCATGCCTAGCTCATCAACTAAAGCTTTAAATTGCTCATATTGCGCATTAATAAAACTCTTTGATTCTTCCGGACTCATTAAACGAATCACTGAACCACGTGCTTCCATCTTATCAACAAACTCTTTATTTGAAGTCGCAGTAGCCAGCCATTCACCCCAAGAGTTTGCAATATTATCTGGCAGATCATCAGGACCAGCAATGCCTGTCCAACCCACTAATTGTTCTAAGTTTGGTTTACCTAAATCCTTTGATGTTGGTGCATCAAAACCAGCAACTGGTTCTGCTGTTGTTATCAAAATTGGTTTAAGCTGCTTATTTTTCACAAAGCTGGATAAACTAGATGAGTTACTACAAAGAAAAGTAGTCGTACCAGTTAAAACAGCTGTTGCAGCACCACCGCCACCTTTCATTGGAATGTGTGTTGCTTGCTTGACTGGGTCTTCCAAACCAAACTCCTTTAACACCATTACAGCAGCTAAATGAAGCAAACTACCTACACCTGAAGAACTGTAACTAACGCTGCCTGGCTCCGCTTTTGCTTGAGCAACTAAATCGTCAATTGAATTGATATCACTATCCGCTTTTACAGCACAAGCAACAGGATTAATTTCATACACTCCTACAAATCGAAAGTCTTCTAACTGATAAGGCAGTGTCGCCTTCATCGCAGGGTTAACAGTATGTGTTCCTACTCTGGCAAATAACAGGGTATACCCATCGGCTTTCGCATTTTGTACCGCAACTGATCCAATAGCACCACCAGCACCTGCCTTATTTACCATTACTAATGGCTTACCAACGGCTTTGCTTAATGGCTCAGAAATAGTTCGTGCCGATATATCAGTCGCTCCACCAGGACCGTAAGGAATAACCATATTGATAGGACGCGAAGGATAATCAGCGGCCATAACACTATTACTTAAAAAAACTGCACTCATCGCGGCAGCCAATAAAAGCCCCGATTTATTCTTAGTTCCAATCATTGGTAAATACATTACACACTCCTTAAAATTTATTTTTATTAATACCAGCAATATAGAATTATAGACCTGGCAATATTATTTATAACTGTTATCCCCCATAAAATATGGGGTTCCCCAGATTTGTGCAGTCTTTCATAAAAATATTTTAATGAAAGTGAAAAATAATTGATGATTAATTAAGAAAACCTTACTTAAATATCAAAGTACATTACATAGGTGGCGCTTCTCCGCTTTGATGAGTAAAG
Source organism: Oleispira sp. (assembly GCA_051276935.1). Classification (GTDB taxonomy): domain Bacteria; phylum Pseudomonadota; class Gammaproteobacteria; order Pseudomonadales; family Oceanobacteraceae; genus Oleispira. Next base: position 3,987 of record JBNMPQ010000217.1, read on the forward strand.
TAAATATACCTAATACCGACTTAAGTTTTGATATATAAGACTTCTGACAACTTTATAAGCAGCGGGTAAATGGGTATCTCGTCCAATATTTTGGGTCTAATCGGTCAGCGGGTCAATGAAAAGTCTTCTCCAATATGAGATGAGCCGTGCGACACGAGGTCGCGAGATGAAGCTGTCACTACGGAAAAAGGAGATTCCGGCAGTGACTGCCTGTGCCATCAGGCAAACCTAGGGGGCTGAATAAAGAGCGTCCCTGACAATGTACCGAAACCGCAAGGTGGGATACCAATCGCGAGAGGCGTATCTTCCTGATAACCACAATCGGGTAAGGGCTAGGTAATCGGTATGGCGAACATAAGTGAACCCATGATAAAGATCGTTATTCATAAAGACGCGTAAGTGGTTGTCACGCGTTAGCCTCAATAGGCAACGGAGAATGGTAAGTAGCCCTGGCTTATGGTTACTTCATGTGTTCTGCGGCCTGCAATTAGTGGACACGACAGGCCGAAAGAATCGAACCAATAAACGAGGTGCTATTCCCATAAACCTGACCCCAATACTTGAAAGGCTATCGATTAACCGGCAACAATGGCTCCAACAAAGTCAGCAGTTTGAAAAGCTTTATGCCTCACGATTCGCTAAAAAGCGACGAACTCTGAAAAAGACTGCCTGACTCGCAATAACCAACCAATAATGAGAATACTTCGAGCATTCGCGGTCAGCTATACTATCTAGAAAACGGCTCTTTAGGCCATATTCCATTTTTAATCGCCAATTGTTATTTGTTTTCTGAGACTGACGGTTTTTTTCGGTTGTAGATTAGGTGATTTTTAAGAGATCGCTGTAAAGGGTAGGCTAACAAAGAGTATTCAATTTTTGCCACCCCTCCGGCACAGATCCGTTCGTGCGCTACTAACGCATACGGCTCCTACAAATAAGTCAGACAGGTAAATGTACTGGGTTATGCTTTCACATGTAGACGCGCCAGCCCCGTCTTCAATCGCTCGCATAGCGCCAAAAAGTCCTATGACCTTCACGTTCAGGCAACGCGGTCAGCATTCTCAATGATGTTTTCGCAGCTCAATACTGAGCCGGTATCTTCCCCTGTCAACGCTTAATCATTGCCATTACTGACAACCGCCCATGACTCGCGGTTCTGACGGCTTGCTAGGCCTTACCTGATAAAGGCCTTTCATCTTCAATCTTCTGCCGATTTATCTCGGCGCACTGAGATGTTCTATTTGTTTTT
>JBNMPQ010000218.1:0-5228 GCA_051276935.1 Oleispira sp.
CGAGCAGGACTAACCGCTAAAGTAAGCAGCAATGCATTAAAAGCCCACTCCCCTGTAAACCAAACAATCGCCTTACCAGGTTCCGGGCCTAGAATTTCATAATCCCCCATTTGCAAAGCAACTACCTGAGCCAAGATGTAAGCAAAAGGCGTAAAAAGAGCCGAGAAGATTAAACACCGGCGAACAAAAATAGGCATTAGTAGAATTTTCTCAAATCCATACCTTTATATAGATGCGCAACTTGCTCTCCATAGCCATTAAACATTTCAGTTGGGATCCTATTAACATTAAACAGGCCTGAAGGTAGGCGGCGTTCCTTTGCCTGACTCCAGCGTGGATGTGATACTTCAGGGTTCACATTTGCATAAAAGCCATATTCGCTGGGTGCAATTGCTTGCCATGTATTAATAGGGGGTTTTTCAGTAAAACGTATTTTTACGATCGATTTGATGCTCTTAAAGCCATACTTCCAAGGGACAACTAAGCGAATTGGGGCACCGTTTTGTTTTGGCAAGATCTCACCATATAAACCCACGGCCATTAACGTTAAAGGATTCATGGCCTCATCAATTCTTAGCGCTTCAACATAGGGCCAATCTATTGTAGAGAAACGAGAACGCTGACCAATCATCTGTTTAGGCGCTTCTAACGTTGTGAATTCAACATACTTTGCAGTCGATAAAGGCTTAAAACGCTTAATTAACTCGGCCAACGGGAATCCGATCCAAGGTATCACCATCGACCATGCCTCTACACAGCGTAACCGATAAATACGCTCTTCTAACGGCATAGACTTTAAAATGTCTTCTAGATTAAAAGTCCCTTGCTTTTCACACTCACCTTCAATCGTTATCGACCAAGGATCCGTCACTAAAGCACCGGCATTACGAGCAGGATCATCTTTGCCTGTACCAAATTCATAGAAATTATTATAAGTGGTAACGTCACGATAAGGTGTTAACTTCTGTCCTTTACCGAATGCGGTATCTGACGCGCCGGACACTTGGGCTTTTAACCAGTCAGGGCCAAAATTTAATGGCTTACCTGGATGTGTTTCTAATGCGCTCGCTGTTGAAGCCAATCCCAATGCAGCGATAGCAGCACTACCTTGCTGCATAAACTTTCGGCGATTCAAGTAGGCTGAATGAGATGTGATTTCAGATGATTGTATATTAGCAGTGGGCTTAATCAGCATAATAGACTCGTTGTTAAATGATCGTTAAGTAATATGTATCGCATAGTAATTATAGTAGTAGACCGCTATATGCCCATAAAATTCCAATACAACATAATAATTTACTTTTTGATGCGTACAAAAAAGGCCTCTTGTGAGGCCTTGTTTTGTTAGCAAAAAATCAAATCAAGACTTACGCCCTTTCCAGTACTTAATACCGCTAACCACTGGGCCAGATAGTGCGTAACCCATGAAAATACACAAAAGCACTTTGGCGGGATCCATTGATACAACGACAAAAGCCATTACAACGGCAAGCATCGCGACAAAAGGAACTTTACCTTTTAAATCCAAACCTTTGAAGCTGTGATACTGAAAATTACTCACCATTAACAAACCTGCAAACGGAACTAATAATGCCATGATCCAAGCGACATCCTCGCCCGTTGCTCCCATTTCACTAAAAGACCAGACAGTACCCGCAACAATAGCTGCAGCAGCAGGGCTTGCAAGACCTGTAAAATAATTTTTATCGGCCGTATCAATCTGTGTATTGAAACGTGCTAAACGAAGAGCAGCACCTGCAACATAAATAAACGCAGCAACCCACCCCAACTTACCAAGATCTTGTAATGCCCAGCTAAAGGCAACTAATGCTGGAGCAACGCCAAAAGAAACCATGTCAGCCAGACTGTCATATTCAGCACCAAAATCACTTTGAGTATTGGTTAAACGTGCAACACGTCCATCTAAACCGTCTAAAATCATAGCAATAAAAATGGCAATCGATGCATTAGAGAATAAGCCATTCATACTAGCGACCACCGCATAAAAACCAAAGAACAGAGCCCCTGTCGTAAATAAGTTGGGTAATAGATAAATACCTTTATTACGAGGTTTAGTGCCAGAACTTGCTTCACAGTTTTTTGATTCTATGGCGCTTTCTTCAATATCGTCGCTCAATTTCACTACCTTATCATCTTGATTATTCATAAATTTAACTCTTAACCACTTAACCATAATAGATTCTACTGGCGGCTTTTATAGTCTTACCGGCCGAGCACTACTTCATCTTTAGTGCGCAGGTCTATAACTTTTGCGTACAAATATACCATTTATACCTTTATCTTACTGAGATGAGCGAAGAAGCGCTAGCTATTCCCACATCACCGTTTGCCACAATGCTGAAATTAACGGCTCATGTAAGCGCTTACTTTGAGCGCAAAGGCCAACAGCAAAGGGTTCAAGTTCTGGCTGCACATCCAATATACGCACCTTATTCATCAGAGGGCTATTCTTTAGCACTAAATCGGGTACGACCCCAACTCCACAGCCAAGGCTCACCATACTGACAATTGCTTCATGCCCTGAAACTTGTGCGTAAATATTCTGCTTTAAGCGCTTCTGTTTAAACCAACGATCCACTCGTGTTCTGGCCAATCCAGTCTCAGACAAAACCAATGGCACCTTATTCCAATGAATATCCTCTTCTAATAGTTCCGGAACAGCCTGATTTGATACGGGTGCTATAAATAACAAAGGCGCTGGCGTGATGGTTTTAAACGTTAAATTGGCCGCTAAATGATCTGGACGCGCAGCAATCACGATATCAACATCACCTGACTGAACATGAGAAATCGATTCGGCCGCATCGCCTGTTTTTAAACGAATATCTACCAGTGGGTGATGCGCTCGAAATCGGCTTAATAATTCAGACAAAAAACTGTAACTGGCGGTCACAGAGCAGTAAATACTTAATTCTCCCTGCAGTTCACTGGCTTGGCGCTGCACTGAGAGCTTAAGCTGATGCCATAATTCCAATACCTGTTTAGCATGCTGGCGAAATAACTCACCTTCTTCCGTTAATCGTAATCGAGTGCCTTCACGATTGAATAGGTTAGACCCAACACTTTCTTCCATACGCTTTAAACGTCGGCTCAAAGTAGAAGGGCTGCAATGAACTAACTGACTCACCACACTTAAATTTTGATACTCAGCCAACTGAACGAAGACTTCTAGATCCTTGTATTCCATAACAAAAACTCAAACCTATCAGTAAAAGAAAAAGCGTTGCAAAAAACGCAATGACAAAAAGCAATTATAGCATTTTACGCAACGATAAACTTAGCCTAGAATGCACGCCATCGAATGAACCATTCGCACAAATTCCTATTAATACTTATAGATTGGAGAGACCCATGTCTAACAACTATTTCAACACGTTAAACTTACGTGAACAGCTTGATCAACTTGGTCGCTGTCGTTTCATGAACCGCAGTGAATTCGCTGACGGTTGTGAAGCCCTTAAAGGCAAAAAAATCGTTATCGTTGGTTGTGGTGCTCAAGGCCTTAACCAAGGTTTGAACATGCGCGATTCTGGTTTAGACATCTCTTATACGCTACGTGCAGCCGCAATCGCCGAAAAGCGTGCTTCTTTCGTAAACGCGTCTGAAAACGGTTTTGTTGTAGGTACTTACGAAGACTTGATCCCTCAAGCGGATCTAGTACTTAACCTTACTCCTGATAAGCAGCATACTGCAGTAGTTACTGCAATTATGCCTTTGATGAAGAAAAACTCTACTCTTGCTTACTCTCACGGCTTTAACGTGGTTGAAGAAGGCATGAAGATTCGCGAAGACATCACTGTCATAATGGTTGCTCCTAAATGCCCTGGTTCTGAAGTTCGTGAAGAATATAAGCGTGGCTTCGGTGTTCCGACGTTGCTAGCTGTTCACCCAGAAAACGATCCACGCGGCGAAGGCTGGGATCTTGCTAAAGCTTACGCTTCCGCTACGGGTGGTGACCGTGCTGGTTGTCTTGAATCTTCTTTCGTTGCAGAAGTTAAGTCTGACCTGATGGGCGAGCAAACTATCCTTTGTGGTATGTTGCAGACTGGCGCTATCTTGGGCTACGAAAAAATGGTTGCTGACGGCATCGACGGCCCATACGCCGCTAAATTGATTCAATTCGGTTGGGAAACTGTTACTGAAGCATTGAAGATTGGCGGCATCACTAACATGATGGATCGCCTAGCTAACCCAGCTAAAATCGTTGCGTTTGATATGGCTGAAGAACTTAAAGACCTTATGCGTCCTTTGTTCCGCAAGCACCAAGACGACATCATCACCGGTCACTTCTCTAAGACTATGATGGAAGATTGGGCTAACGACGATGTTAACCTTCTTAAATGGCGTGAAGAAACAGCTGAAACTGGCTTCGAAAAAGCAGCTCCAACTGATGTAGAAATAACTGAGCAAGAATTCTTCGATAAAGGCATCATGCTTGTTGCTATGGTTAAAGCTGGCGTTGAGCTTGCTTTTGAAGCAATGGTTGAGTCTGGTATCGTTGAAGAGTCTGCATATTATGAGTCTCTACATGAAACTCCATTAATCGCTAATACCATCGCTCGTAAGAAGCTTTACGAAATGAACGTTGTGATTTCTGATACGGCAGAATACGGTTGCTACTTATTCTCTCACGCAGCAGTACCTCTATTGGCTGAGAAGTTCATGCCAAACATCACTACTGAAGTGATTGGTAAAGGTTTGAACCTGACTTCTAACTCTGTTGATAACGCTCGTCTAGTTGAAGTTAACGACGAAATTCGTAATCACCCAGTTGAATATGTTGGTGAAGAGCTACGTGGCTACATGACTGATATGAAGCGTATCGTAGAAGCCTCTAACTAATCACGATTAGTTAGAGCGTCTCTTTTGAGGCTGGGTTATTCCGGTCTCATAAAAAATGCCCCTATTGAGCAATCAATAGGGGCATTTTTGTTTCTGCTGAAAATAGAAAGCTTACTCTACAGATTCAACCTCAAAGCTGTGAGTGATCTCCACTCCGCCTTTTTCTAGCATAATAGACGCAGAGCAATACTTTTCTGCGGATAAAGCCACGGCTTTTTCAACCGCAACTTCACGCAGCTTACGACCCTTTACTTTAAAGTGGATATGAATCTTAGTAAAAACTGATGGCACGGCATCAGCACGCTCGGCTTCAATTTCGGCCACACAATCTACAATGTCTTGGCGTTGCTTCTTTAAAATGCTCA
>JBNMPQ010000219.1:0-5182 GCA_051276935.1 Oleispira sp.
ATACGCCATCAAGCCCTAGGGTCGAGATAGATTGTTTAGCCGACTCTTGAACCAAAGGCTTTGCCCGAAAAGCAATACCCAACCCTGCAATACTCAACATAGGCAGATCGTTAGCCCCATCGCCCACGGCAATCGTTTGCTCTAAACGAATGCCTTCTTTTTCGGCAATTTCGCGCAATAGCTGCGCTTTACGATTGCCATCAACAACCGTTCCCGTCACTTTACCTGTAACAACACCGTCTTCCATATCCAACTCATTCGCGAATACGTAATCGATGCCTAATTTGTCTTTGAGATAGTTACCAAAATAATTGAAACCCCCGGATAGAATCACCGTGGTATAACCTAACGACTTCAGGTTTCGAATAAGGCGCTCTGCACCTTCTGTTACAGGCAAGCGTTCGGCAATTTCTTGCAGTACATCACCGTTCAAACCTTTCAACAACGCAACTCGTTCATGAAAGCTTTCGGTAAAATCGATTTCACCTCGCATCGCACGCTCGGTAATTTCAGCAACTTGTTCACCTACGCCGGCGGCGGCGGCCAGCTCATCAATTACTTCCGCTTCGATCAAGGTTGAATCCATATCAAACGCGACTAAGCGACGATTACGACGATAGACATTATCTTCTTGTACTGCGATATCAACATTTAGATCATTGGAGACCGCGAGAAACTTCTCTCTCAATAACGCTTGATCCGCATCTCCACGAACCGAAAACTCAACACAGGCTCTGGTTGGAATAGAACTATCAAGCTCTTCTTCAAGAGGAACACGCCCCGTAAGACGCGTAATATTATCAATATTCAACCCATGCTCTGCTACAATCGCAGTAATACGAGCAATGTGCTCTGCGCTGATAGTGCGCGCAAGCAAGGTAATAATGTGGCGATCTTTACCCTGGCCTTGTACCCACTTCTCGTAACTTTCGCTATCGACAGGGGTAAAGCTCACTGTTAGCCCAATGGCATGAGCTTTGAATAACACATCTTTTAATACGGGAGCAGACTCGGCGGTAGAAGGAATCGCAGCGAGTATACCCAGCGATAAGCTGTCATGAATTTCGGCTTGGCCGATATCCAAAATAGTCACCTTATACTGCGCTAAGATCGCTGTAATATTTGCGGTCAAACCGGGTTTGTCCGCCCCAACTACCCGAATTAATACTAACTCTGTCACGAATCTGCCCTCGAAATTGCTCCTCTTAATTGAAGAGCGACTAATGCTTAAAGCTTTTCAACTTCTGCTTGTAAATCAGCTACAACACCACGAAGTTCTTGGATCAGGTCGACTGTTTCATGAACTGATAATGCGCGCACGCAGTCAGTACTGATTAGAAATAGACCTTTAGCCAATTTTTCGCTCTTTTCTTGTAATGCTTTTTTAGTATCGCTCATCACTATAATCCCATTATAGAATTGAATTTGATTAATCTAGCAGCTGCCAGACGGCGCGTATGATACCATCATCTAAGTAGAAATGTTTGTTATCGGGTATAGAATTCCATGGGTCGATCCGCCGTAAAGATCAGTCAACGCTTAACCACAAGCCAGCAATGGGCAGCCTTCGTTGCCCTTGCTATCTTATTTACCGGCTTAAGCTTTAGTTATTTGGTCACCAGCCAGTTACGCCAACAACTATTAGTGCAGCAACAGACACTGGCCACCAGCCTTGTGAAAGATGCCAGTATTTTATTGCGCACCAGCTTGAGCAAAGATGACCGCATCAGTGCGAATGTCATTTTGAAAGACTGGGTAGATCAAGAACTTATGCTTTCGGCGACCCTCTATAATTCAACTCAGCAACCTATTGCGGAACAAGGCCTAATCGAATTAGGCGGCTATAATGTGTTTTGGCTCAATCAAATTGTCACCGATAAAGAACAATTGATCGGCCACCTTCGTGTCGCCATCAATATGAGTCAAGCGTATGACATAAGCCAACGAAATGCAGCGTTGCTATTGCTTTCAAGCCTCATGCTAAGCGTTATTATAGGGCTATTAGCTTACTACTGGGGCGAGCACCTATTGCGTGCCAACCGACAACAAATTAAAGCCATAGAAAACTTGCACAATAACGATTCATTAAACGTCATTAATGAAGATGCCAACAGCCAAAATGACCAAGCGCTCAATAACGCTATTAATAGTTTAATCAGACAAAAACAGCACAAAATAGCAATCAAAGAGTCCTTGGACAATTTCATGGCCAGTCCCAACTTATCCAAATCCAATTCCCTAACTTACCACCACAGTGCTTTGTTATTTATTGAAATACAGGGGCTAAAAGAATTACAGCAAAGACTCCCAGCAAACGAACTCAGCGATATTCTTAATGGTTATCATCAGTTACTTTCGCATGCGGCCAAACTCTATAACGGCACAGTAGACCGCTATATGGGCGATGGCATTTTGATAATTTTTGGCTATCCCGATAACGATCCTCGTGATGCCAGTCACTGCTTATATGCGGCGCAGTTATTTTTAGGGTTAGTACAAGAATTACAACGCACTGATTTACAGCTTCAGCAGCTTAATTTTAAATTATCAGCTCACTGGGGACCGGTACTCATTGCGCCATTAGAGATGAACCAACAACTACAATTCAGTTTGATTGGCGATACGGTGCATTGGACGGCTCAGCTTGCAATGCAGAGCAAAGAAATGCAGCTGTTGGTGAGCCAAGATTTAGTCGATCAATTAAACGATGTTGAAAAAATATTGTGGCAGCCAGGACCTAGTTTAATGGACTTACATGCCAACGAGCATCATACCCGCTGGTTAGATGCACTTCCGGATAACGCTGAAAAACTCATTGATCGCCAAGTGAAGCACATCATGGCGATGAAAGAGAAAGCATAAATACTGGTAAAGCGGCTAAATAACAGCCGAAGTGCTGCTTAATAAAACCGTATTATTCAGCGACAGTTCACACGACAAAGAATCTCCAGTCTCTAATGGCCCGACACCTGCGGGTGTTCCCGTAAGAATCACATCACCGGGTAACAGGCTAAAATGCGCACTCATTTGGGCGATCAAAGGCAATATAGGAAATAGCATGTCAGCGCTACTCCCCTGCTGCTGCAATGCGCCATTTTTCTCTAACGTCAAAGCAATCGACTGCCAATCATCCTTAGATGTCAGCTTAACCGAGACAAACTCCGTTAATGGACAAGCGCCATCAAAGCTTTTAGCGCGCTCCCAAGGATGGCCTTTTTCTTTCAACTGATCCTGCACATCGCGCAAGGTCAGGTCTAACCCTAAGCCAATACCGGCAATACTGTCAGCAACCTGATCAGCACTCGCATTTACCAACGCTTGACCTATAAGAATCGCTATTTCAAGTTCATGATGAACGCTCCCCTGCCCTTGAGGAATAGAGAAACTAGGACTCGCCTTCACTGCACTAGAAGCCGGCTTTATAAATAAAATCGGCTCGCTCGGAATGGGATTATTTAACTCTTTGGCATGTGCTGCATAATTTCGCCCAACACAGACAATCTTTCCCAAGGCATGAGGGTAAAGCTGTTGATCTAAGGTGAGTTTCACAATAATAAAATCCTGAAAAAGATGAGTATATCAAAAATGCAAAGGCGTATGCCTCGACTATACTTACTTTACTGAACTATATGCATAAGTTGTCGATGATATGAACCACCAGTCAAAGCATCATTCTATGATGATTCAGCTCATAAAAGAGAGTCAGCAGCCTGCTCTCTTGGTTGATATCGATGATTTTTCTCTATTAGCCAGTAATTCATCATGTACTGAATTACTGGCAGTAACGACAAGCTCACTGAAGAGTAGTGACTTTTTTAAACAGTTCACTAAATCGACAAAAAAAATTCTTGCTCAATCACTCACATTTTTCAACAGTGAATTCGTTTTAGAACAACGTATCATTCTAGCAATTGGAGAAGTGAGAGATAATACTCTATTAGTTTACCTGCAAGAAAAACACAGCCATAACATGCCCAGCAGACACCTCATTAAAATCCTTGATGACCTAGGCGCATATGTTTACTGCAAAGATCTTCACTACAATTATTCTTACGCCAATAAGATGGTCTGTGATTTATTCTCACGCTCAAACAAAGAAATTATTGGCCGCCCAGATAAGGATTTTTTTGATACCCAAACGTCCGATGATATTCGTAGATTAAGCGATACCATTGTCATTGAGCAAGGTGAAAGTATAGAACAAGAAGAAGTAAATTATATTTCTAATGAAAACGTTTATCGAACATTCTTATCGGTTAAAAAACCGTTAATAGGTGATAATAATAAAGTCGTTGGTCTGTTTGGAATTTCTACCGACATTAGCCAATACAAAGCCATTGAGAAAAAAATTCGTCTCAGCGAACAAAAGTTAAATACGATCCTTGATAATGTCGCAGCTTACATTTATATTCGAGACGACAAGCATTGCTTTACCTACACTAATAAAAAGACTGAAGAACTGTTTCAGCGTCCGTCTTCAGAAATTGAGGGGAAAACCCCGATTGATTTACTCGGCGAGATAAACGGTAAAGAATTTGAACGCCTTGACCTTGATCTTTACCGAACAAAAGAGGCGATTGAAGGTGTAGAGGTATTTATTGCAGACAAAGACGTATTTTATTATTGGACTGTAAAGGCACCTCTTTTTGATGAAGACGGAAATGTCAGTGGTCTCATTGGAATGTCGACGGATATTACGGAACAGAAAAAACTAGAACAGCAATTAGAAAACTCGAACGCTCTACTTAAATCAAAAATTGATGAAATCACACTATTACAGTCGACACTTTGGGAGCAAGCCACACAAGATCCATTAACACAACTATCCAATCGTCGCTATTTTAATGAGATCGCTAATAAAGAAATTATAAAAATGGCACGCAATAAAAAGCCAATGGCACTTTTATTATTAGACGCGGATTATTTCAAAAAAGTGAATGACAACTTCGGTCATGCCATGGGAGATAAAGTCTTAGTCAAGTTCGCTCAAATAATGATGAATCAATGCCGTCGAACAGACATTGTTTGTCGTTATGGTGGCGAAGAGTTTGTAATTTTAATGCCCGAAGCGAGCCAAGATATTGCGATAGAAAGAGCAGAAAAAATACGAGCGAATTACCAAAAAGAGATCACTAAAATTCTTAATAATATTTCAACCGTCTCGATAGGCATAGCCATGTGG
>JBNMPQ010000220.1:0-5174 GCA_051276935.1 Oleispira sp.
TTAATATTTCACTAATAAGCCCCCTGTGGTAAGCATCATCATCGACGACCATGATTGTTTTGGGTTCACCGATATACGATTCAATACAAGCAACAGGCTGCAATCTAATGTTGGGTTCAAAAACACGAGGCAGCATAAGTGCTAGTCTGAACGAGCTTCCTACACCCACCTCACTCGTCAGCAAAATCTCACCGCCCATAATTTCTGTTAATAACTTACTAATCGTCAAACCTAGGCCAGTACCTTGAACGTTGGGGGACGACGGAGTTCTAATGCGCTCAAAGGGTTCGAAAACTCTTTCTTCATCAAGTGGGGCTATGCCAACGCCCGTATCAGATATTGTAAAAACGGCTACTTGATTTCGATAACTCACACTCAGTGATACTCGCCCTTTTTCAGTAAACTTAACCGCGTTAGATAATAAATTAATAAGTATTTGGCGCAGGTGTTTCTCATCGGCAGTGACAACATTGGGAATAGCACTGAGTGCACTGTATTCAAATTGAATATCTTTTGCGTCCGCTTGTAAATGAAACATTTCTATTAGCTCATCGATCAAGCTTTGCAGTGGTACTTGATCTCGTCGAAATTCAATACGCCCCGCTTCTATGCGTGATATATCAAGTAACCCTTCTATTATGTCGGCAAGATGATCGCCACTGCGGCGAATGATTTTTGCTTTATTACGAAGCGTTTCTGTTAAACCTTTATCTTTTTCCAACAGCTGAGCGTATCCCAACATTGAATTGAGCGGGCTTCTTAATTCATGACTGATACCCGTAAGGTAACGACTTTTCGCTTGATTGGCGGCTTCCGCCGTTTCCTTTGCTTGCTGAAGTTCATGGTCGGTTTCTTTATGAGCGCCCACTTCCTTAGAGAGTAATTCGGTTTGTCGTTCATATTCTGCTAACGCAAACTGTCGACTTTCGTTTGCCAGTACAAACAGCCAAGTCAGTACGCCGACTATGATCAACAATATAAAAAATAACTGAATGAGCGTAGAAGAGACATAAAATTTAATATCTGGATCAAGCTTTGGACCTTGTAAATAAACAAGCATAAAAAGTGCAGCGATAATGGCGGTAATTAAAGTAAATAATCCTAAAAACTGCAACATTCTCGCATTCATTTTAGAGACCAGTTGTTGCGGTAATATAGCCGAGATAAATTGTGCTGATTGGTCACCCAAGCGAGAATTTATTTTACATTGATCATGACAGCGTACATCTAAAGAACAACACAAAGAACAAATTGCACCACCGTAAGCAGGACAAGCCGCCATATCTTCCACTTCAAACTCATTCTGGCAAACCTTGCAGCAGGCAAAACCGTTACTGGTTGCAATGACTGAACTAGGACGCGCAATGTAATAACGTCCTTTAGTAACCATCGCGATAATAGGGGAGACAATAAATGCAGTGACTAATGCAATATAAGGCGACAGCGCTTGAGCGAGCTCACCAAATTCACCCGCATAAGAAGTAACCCCTAATATTGACGCAATTAACATTGCGCCGACACCGACGGGATTAATGTCGTATAAATGTGCTCGTTTAAATTCGATATGCTTAGGGCTAAGTCCCAAGGGTTTATTAATTACCAGATCAGCAACGAGTGCGCCAACCCAAGCGACGGCCACACTAGAATAAATGCCTAAAATATTTTCTATCGCATCGTAAATGCCTAACTCCATTACCAATAACGCAATCACCACGTTAAAGACTAACCAAACCACCCTTCCAGGATGGCTATGGGTTAAACGAGAAAAAAAGTTAGACCATGCAATGGATCCGGCATACGCATTCGTCACATTAATTTTTAACTGACAAATAATGACAAAGATACCGGCAATCGCAAGTGTCGCCATAGGGGATAAATGTAAATAACTAAACGCAATAAGATACATTTGAATGGGATCATCCGCGACGTCAATAGCAACGCCATGGTTAATCGCTAATACCACCAAAAATGATCCCGCTAATATTTTTATCGCTCCTACAATAATCCAACCGGGGCCTGCAGCGATCAGTGCGACCCACCAACGCCAGCTATTTTTTTTATCTTGCTCGGGTAAAAATCTTAAAATATCAACCTGCTCTCCAATTTGAGCAACCAATGAAAATAACACACCCGATGCTGCACCGAAGAAAAGCACATTAAATCCATTGCCCTGTGATGGTGCTATTCCTTTAAAATTTGTCCAGTCTTCTATCGCCCCCGTTTCTTGCCATAAAATAAACACGAAAGGGAGTAATTGCAGAATCAGCCAGAGCGGCTGGCTCCATAACTGGAAGCGACTAATAAAGGTGATACCGTGAGTGACTAAGGGAATAACGACAAGAGAACTCACGAGGTATCCGATGCTAAGAGGAATGCCAAACAGCAGTTCTAATGCTGAAGCCATGATGGCCGCTTCTAGAGCAAAAAATATAAACGTAAAGGAGGCGTAGATTAACGACGTGATGGTAGAACCAATATAACCAAACCCTGCACCACGGCTTAGTAAGTCTATGTCTACGCCGTATCGTGCAGCGTAATAAGTGATGGGCAAGCCCGTTAAAAAAATAATAAACGACACAACAAAAATGGCCGCAATAGCATTTTCAAAACCATAATGAAGAGTAATTACCCCACCAATTGCCTCCAATGCAAGAAATGATATAGCCCCTAGCGCCGTATTTGAAACACTCGCAAGTGACCATTTCCGAGCACTTTTCGCGGTAAAGCGTAATGCATAATCTTCTAACGTTTGGTTGGCAACCCACCGATTATAATTTCGCCGAGTGCCTGATACATTTTGCTCTCTCATTCTTAGCCTTCCAAAATATAACGGCTTAGCGACAATTAAATATAAATGTATTTATCGCATATTCAGTAAACCTATCAAAAGCCATGCCAGCCTCTATACGTCAAATGACGCAGACGGCTAGAGCAATACGCGCATGTTAGTCGAGTCGAAATTTAGCCATAATTTTTGAGACGAAAAACTTATCTTTTTTATAAATACTAAAGAGGCTACACCATGAAAAATACGAGCCATTCTGGTCTGCACAAATTTGTGCGCAGACACTTTATAAAGGGAATGCTGGCATTGCCTGCGGCTATCCTACTATCCAGTATCACTCTAACCGCTTCCGCAGAGGTTAACACAACAGGTTTAGCGGTCACCGATGACACGGTCACAGTCGGTATTTTACATTCATTGACCGGCACCATGGCCATTAGTGAAACTGGCGCTCAAGAAGCTGAAAAATTAGCCATTAAACAAATTAACGAATCAGGCGGTATTTTAGGCCGTCAAATCAAAATCATTCAAGAAGATGGTGCGAGTGATTGGCCGACCTTTGCTGAAAAAAGTAAAAAACTTTTAGTCCAAGATAAAGTAGCCGCTGTATTTGGTGCATGGACTTCTGCATCACGTAAAGCGGTACTGCCAGTCTTTGAAAAAGAAAACGGCCTTTTGTATTACCCAACGTTTTACGAAGGATTAGAGCAATCAAAGAATGTGATCTACACAGGTCAAGAAGCGACTCAACAAATTTTGGATGGTTTGAACTGGGTTGCTAAAGAAAAGAAAGCTAAAACATTTTATTTAATCGGCTCAGATTATATTTGGCCTAGAACGTCGATGAAAATAGCCCGTAAGCACATTGAAGATGTACTGGGAGGCAAGGTAGTCGGTGAAGAATATAAGCCTCTTGGTAATACCCAATTCGGCTCTGTGATTAATAAAATCCGTTTCAAAAAACCTGATGTAATTTATGCAGCCGTGGTGGGCGGAAGTAACGTTGCTTGGTTTAAGCAACTAAAAGCCGCTGGTATTACTTCTAAGAATCAAACACTACTGACGATCTCAGTAACAGAAGATGAGGTACTAGGAATAGGGGGTGAAAACCTTGAAGGTTTTTACTCAATCATGAAGTACTTTCAAAGCCAAGATAACCCTAATAACAAAGCATTTGTAGCAGCATTTAAAGAAATGTGGGGCGAAGACAGTGTAATGGGCGACGTAACACAAGCGGCTTATTTAGGTCCTTGGTTATGGAAAGCAGCGGTTGAGAGAGCAGGGTCTTTTGATGTTGACAAAGTAGTAGCTGAATCAGAAAAGGGTGATATTGAACTAACAACTGCCCCAGAAGGTTATGTGAAATTGCATAAAAACCATCACTTATGGAGTAAGGCTCGTGTAGGTAAGTGGAACAAAGATGGTCAAGCAACCGTGGTATATACCTCTGAGTTACTTGAGCCAGATCCATTCCCAGCAGGCTACCAGTAAACCACTACCGTACAGTTTTTAACACTAACATCGTGAACAAGGACGTTCACGCATCCACCCAAAGATTTACGTTATTTGACTGATTTAGTTATCGTTTCTTTTGGTTAATGGGAGATTAATAATGGACGCATATACAAATAGTGAGTTGGTATCCATATTCGCTATGCAAGGTTTCGCTGGTATTAGTTTGTTCAGTGTTCTTTTGCTAATGGCCTTAGGCCTCGCCATCATCTTTGGCCAAATGGGTGTCATCAACATGGCTCATGGCGAATTCATGGCTGTCGGCGCTTATACCACCTACTTCATGGCGACAATGACCGAAACTTACTTTCCTGCGTTTATGCCTTACTATTTTGTTTTTGCCATTGTCGCGGCATTTTTAGTCGCCGGGATATTGGGATATTTTGCTGAGTTTATGTTGATCCGACATCTATACTCACGACCCTTGGATACCTTGTTAGCAACATGGGGTTTAAGCCTCATCATGCAGCAATCATTTCGTTCGCTGTTTGGCGCACGAGAAGTCAGCCCAACACTCCCTGAGTGGTTATTAGGCTCATATCAACCAA
Source organism: Oleispira sp. (assembly GCA_051276935.1). GTDB lineage: Bacteria > Pseudomonadota > Gammaproteobacteria > Pseudomonadales > Oceanobacteraceae > Oleispira. The sequence goes on from JBNMPQ010000220.1 coordinate 4,846, forward strand.
CCGAAACCATTTTCATCCCTATTAACGGCATGTTTGTTTTAGGGTTAACGGCTATCGTCACTCTTTCTGTTTATTACCTTATGTACAGATCCCGTTGGGGGTTGCGCGTTAGGGCTACCACTCAAAACCGAGTCATGAGCGGCGCAGTGGGTATTAACACCAAAAAAGTAGATCGCTACACCTTCGCTTTAGGCTGTGGTATTGCGGGCATTGCTGGCGCTGCATTTACCACGATCGCCTCAACAGGTCCGACGACGGGCACCTTATATATTGTTGATACTTTTATGGTGGTTGTATTTGGTGGCGCTGCCAGTTTATTTGGCACGATC
>JBNMPQ010000221.1:0-5157 GCA_051276935.1 Oleispira sp.
GCGAGCAATTAGAGCTATTAGATCGCCCATGGAATCGTGATGACGTGCGCTTAAATATTGGTGGTGGCAGCTTTTCGGTAATCGATCCGCTTATTCAAGCCTGGCGTAAGCTGCAGCCGATTCGCCACGTTGCGCCAACAGTGCCCACGGATTTATTAATTCAAGTTGCAACTATGTTGGAAATGCAGATCTCGGACTATGTTGGCGAAGTTGAGTTGCGTGATAAAGAGAGGGAGGCGGCTTTGCTTACGCTTAATGAAACCGTCTCTGAAAACCTTCAGTATATGGAGTCTGAATTAACAGAGCAGTTGGCATTAAGTCAGCAAGTGAATCATGAGCTGGAAGCTGAGTGCTCTCGGGTTGAATATGAATTAAAAGAAAATTCGCAGTCGCTTCTCGCGGTAGAATTTAAATTTCAGGTATCAGAGGAAGCTGCGGTATTGTTAAGTGAGCGCCTTAAAGAACAGCAAGCCTTTTACGAGTCCAGCCTTCAAGTGCAAAAGCAATCTCAACAAGATGAAAGTGCGCGGGTTCTTGAGCTACATCAGCAGCAAATCAATCAAATGAAAATTGAAGCGCAACAGCAGCTGGTTCAGCAGAAAGTTGAGCTGATTGATGCGGCGCAATTGTCTGAGAATCGACTAATGCGCCTACTGGACCAAGGCCGCAATGAATTAAAAGAATTGCAGTTATCCTATGGCGACAAACTGGATGCACTGACCCGAGGACAGCAAGCTGACAAGCAACTAAGCAATGAGCAGATGCATGACATTAAGTTTTTAGAAATTTCACTGCAACAGACTCAGCTAGAGGCAACACAATTAACGGCTCAGTATGAAACTCAATTGACGTTATTGAATAATGATAAGTTAAGTCTGCAGCAGCAGTTGACCGAGCAGGCGGCTGAAAAGGGTGGTTTGGAATCGCTGGCAAGTTCAATAAAGCAGATTCAAGACCAGATGGCTAAAGATCAGATAACCAAAGATCAGATAACCAAAGATCAAGCGCCTAAGATTTAGAGGTCAAAATGACCCCCATAAAGGCGGGAGGAATTGTGCTTCATTGGTCAGCATATCAATGTGCCTGCAATAACATGGCTTAAGTTGGACGATCCTTTTCTTGCTTGGTAATAATTTTTATTTAAGCCTATTGAACCACTCGTGCATACCGATATCTCACTATGCTTGGATATTTATTCAGCTTTGAAACGGTTAAATAGTTATTCCCAGTCTCAACTAGACATTATTTAAGGTTTTCTGCAATGCCGTCGAGTAAGCCGATATTGCAGGAATTAAGCTAACGACCAGGGCACTTATTATAATGCTCAGCAGAAGATACAGAATATTCTTATCTAAAACGTAAGTGCTGATCGATAGGCTAAAACTGTCTGCGAGGAAGTTCTGAAAGCATAATAAACTTACGAATAGCAGCAGTAATGCAAATACTGAACTTGCGAGAGTTATTAATAAAGCTTCAGTTTGAATTAACATAAATACGAATAATGGTGGCGCGCCGAGTGAGCGCATAATCGCAATTTCCCGTTGTCGTTCTCGAATGGATGTTAACAACATCGCACTTAATCCAAGTAATGATGCTAGTAAGACCAATGCCGAGACCAGTATGAGAGTATTTTCCATTATCGTCATCATGTGCCACAGTTGGGTAAGCGTGACCCCAGGTAAAATAGCCGATAAAGGTTCTGACCGATAATTGTTAATTTCACGCTGCATATGAAAGGTTGCCATTTTTGAATGTAACCCAACCATAAAGGCCGTAATGGTTTTTGGTGTGACGTCATAAAGTGCTGAGTCACTGTGTATGGCTTCAATACCGCTTAAGCTTACATGCAGGGTATAATCGACAGGCGTACCGGTGGGTTTAAGAATACCGACAACGCGAAAAGGCGTTTTGTCGTGCAGACTGAAACTGGTGCTAGCGATACCGTGGGCGAGTACCAGTTTATCATTCAGTTGATAGTTTAATTTACGCGCCACGACAGCCCCCAGAACCACATCAAAAACCTCTGAGAACGCTTCGCCATGAGTAAATTCTAATGTTTTCTTTTGGCCATAGCGAAAGTGTTTAAAATAATCGATAGTCGTCCCCATCACTCGATAGCCTTTGTGTGAATCGCCAAGAGAGATCGGTATTGTCCAAGCTACTTTTGGCATTTCGGCTATTTTTTGATAACTCTCCCAGGTGACGCTATTCGTTGCGCTGCCAAGCCGAAATGCAGAGTACAGTAAGAGGTTTATATCACCCGTGCGGGCTCCCACAATAAGGTCAACCCCCGATACGGTATTGTTGAAGCTAAATTTAGCCTGTTGGCGTATATGCTCAATGCCTAAAAGCACAAAAACACTGACGGATATGGCCAGAAATGTAAGTGCGACTGACCCTTTCCTGTTCAATAAACTACGCCACGCCAAGCGAATAAACATCAGTGGCTACCCCTTACTAAATTGAGTTCTTGTAAAGCTACGGTTCGTGAAAAATACTTAGCAAGAGACTCGTCATGGCTAACAAAAATCAGTGTGATATTATGTTGCCTTGTGATCTGCAGGAGTAAGATCATAAAAGCGTCACGGTTTTTGGAATCCAGCGCAGAGGTAGGTTCGTCGACGATCAACAATTCTGGAGTATTGATTAGGGCGCGAGCAATCGCGACGCGTTGTTGCTGCCCCATGCTAAGAGAAGAGGCGGGCTGATTATGCAAAGCTTTATCAATGCCCAGAGCCTGAAGTAGTTCTTTGGCTTTTGAGTCGGTATTTCTGCGAAAAAGGGTTTTAGTAAAGTGGTTAGCAAGACGAATGTTATCTAACGCAGAAAGGTAATTAATAAGGTTGAATTGTTGGAAAACAAAGCCAATGTTTTGGGCACGAAATTTATCTCGCTGACGTCCTGACATTAAGCTCAAGGATTGATCAAGCACCTTAACACTCCCTTGAGATGGGATTAAAATTCCGGCCAAAAGGTTTAGAAGGGTTGATTTTCCAGAACCAGAGGGACCATGGAGGAACATGTGTTCACCGGCTATTACTGACCATTCTGGTATGTCAAGTATAGGCACATTGCTTTTATTTCCGTAGGAAAATCGTAAGTTCTGCACCAATATTGACACCCAAGTTCACTCCTCTATTTTATATTTTATTATCAAACCATAGGTATGTTATATTATATCATTACATTACACATTAAAAGGATTGGGTCTTGATACTCATTACTAATAAACTATTGTCTTATACTGGGTTATTTATGCTCTTGTGCGCAATCATGATGACCGCGGGCTTTATTGGATTCAAAGAGGATAACGCTAAACCCCCATCGGTTGCAGCCGATATTAACGAAGAGCAGTATCGAACCGTTGAATGGACCGATTTAATGCCACAAGATGATCTTGACGCAATTTTGAACTCACCCGATTATCTTGATGATATTGCTGATGGCTCAGCTGAAGACCAAATAGGCAGTGAAGTGCAGAAGGCTGAAAACGCCAGAGATAGTCGTTATCAGCAAGCCTTAACGTCAACGCGCGTGGTTGCTAAATTTAATAATCAGTTGGTACGAATTCCCGGTTTTGTGGTGCCGTTAGAATTTGATGGTGAGCAAACGATTACGCAATTTTTTCTTGTTCCTTATTTCGGTGCTTGCATTCATATGCCGCCACCGCCACCTAATCAGCTTATTTATGTTTCGTATCCAGAAGGTTTGAAACTTGAAGCCCTTTACGATCCTTTTTGGGTTACAGGCTTGCTTAAAACCTCTTTAATAGAAAACGAGACGGCGACATCAGCTTATGCCATCGACGTTAATTCTATAATGCCTTATAGCGATTGAACGTCTTTTTTAGTTAGCCGTTTACGCAATATAAGAATTCTTTCTCAAGATGGTTAAAGGCTTCACTGGTCATCGCAATGCATTCAATACGGCTGTCCAGTGCATCATCAATTTCTATTTCTGTCAGCACATTATCTGCCTTATTATAAGCTATCACACCCGTGTCAGTAATAAATACAGCTTTAACGCGCTCGGCATTAATCCCCGATAATAATATAGATAGTTTTTCTCGATTGAAAATAAAGGTAGGTTTGAATATCCAGCCTTGACTATGATATCCCTCACCTTTATTGCTGATGCCAATGAAGCCACAAGGGGGAAGTTCGGGCTGACGACTAAAAAGAGGCTTTGCTACATCAGAAGTAAGGGAATCATGCTGATGGTCATGAGAAGTAGGGGAATCATGCTGATGGTCATGAGAAGAATAATGCTGTCGGTCATAAGACGAAGGCGATTTTAGCCATTCTTGCTGGATCTCACCCATGAATGCCTGGTGCACCGATTGTGTCTTCTTCCATGGCTTCATTTCAAGGTATGTGAGTAGCTCTGGGAAATCATTCGGCTGGTATTGGTCTGCTTTGTTCGCGACAATGACGTCTGCGATCTCCAGTTGCTGGTTAAATGAATCATGGGATGTATAGCGCTCAATCTGGACCTTTCGAGCATCAACTAACGTCACTGTTGCTCGCAAATCGAGGATGTTTTTGTAGTGTTTAGCGCGCAGTGTATCGAGTACTTCTTTGGGATGTCCAAGTCCTGTTGGCTCAATGATTAACCGCTGTGGCTTTGCATGAGCAAGCAGCATATTTAGCGCGATATGCATAGGCAGTCCAGCCGCGCAACACATACAACCGCCGGGGACTTCTCGTATATAAATGCCTTGATCTGAATTACTTGCGCCATAGAATAGGCTGCCGTCAATGCCAACTTCACCAAACTCATTTACCAATACTGCCCAGCGTTCATTTGCGGGTTTTTGCTTGAGTAGATGTAAAATAGCAGTTGTTTTACCTACACCTAAAAAGCCAGTGATGATATTGGTAGGGATAGGTTTTGGTATCAACATAGGTACTGTCTCGGAAATAACACTTTTTAAAAGGGAAAATTATGAATCGTTGTTTTTTAAGCCATTTCACATTGGCACTGTAAATCTTTGCACAGTGCTTGATTTCGTAAATGACTGTTGATGATAAGCAATACGCCAAATAAAGAAGCCATTACTTCTCCTAATTCTCCGAGCAGGTCATGACCAAAAAATGCGGCTAGGGTGAGAATAGCGAGTCCAAGTAAGCCAGTGGTCATTACGTTTAATTTTTTGTG
>JBNMPQ010000222.1:0-5134 GCA_051276935.1 Oleispira sp.
AAGAAATTGAAATCACCTTAACCGACCGCTCAGATATGAGTTATTTAATGCTGTTAGGTCGAGAAGGCATGGGGAAAGACTTTTTAGTTGATCCATCCCAGACATTTTTAGTTTCTGAAGGGACGTAAAAAGTCATGACGAAGGTTGAAGACGTTGTATTAGAAATCAATATGGAAGAACTGGTATCAAAATTATTGCTTAATCGGCAATCTGAAGAATATTTCGATACGATAAAAAACCTTACTATATTTCAACAAGTACAATTAATAGAGTCTTTGCCGGCAGAGGTTAGATTAAATATATGGTCTTGCATTGATCCCTTAAATTGGTGGTCTTTAATTGGATATCTGCAAGCAGAAACAAGTAAGACGCTTATTCGTTCTCTGCCGGCGGAAGAACGTACAAAACTTCAAAAAGTGGCCGTCGCAAGTGATGTTTTAGCACTCGCAGATAAACTACCCAAGTCAATGATCGATGGGATCATGCTGGATCAGGACGAAAAATCTGCGCTTGAATTTCAGCAAGCGTTAACGTATTCCGATGATCAAGTTGGCCGTTTTGCGCACCGTAATATCTTACGTGTTAGAAAAGGTATCTCTATTGCATCGGTGATTGACCGTTTAAAACGAAAAGACTTTATTTCAGCGGTCTTTATGGTTGATAGTGAGCGTACTTTATTAGGGTACATTCCGATTGCTGCGCTGTTTAATAATGATGAAAATGATCTTGTTGATCAGGTGGCGCGCCCTATTCAAAGTGTTGAGCATGATTCACGGATGAACGTGATCGCGACGACATGTCAGTTTGAAGAAGGCATGGATTATTTGCCGGTCGTTGAAGAGGGTAAGGTCACTGCCGCTATTTCTATCTCGGTTATCCTGCATGAAGTGCAAACGAGCCTCACTAATAATACGATCAGTGAAGCCCCGGTGCAGGATGAAGATTTATTTGGTTCTGTTAACGTTGCTATGCGTGGTCGTGGTTTATGGCTGAGTATTAACCTGGCAACGGCCTTTTTAGCCTCTTGGGTTATTGGCTTTTTTGAAGGTGCAATACAGCAAGTAGTGGCTCTGGCCATATTAATGCCTGTGGTCGCCAGTATGGGCGGTATTGCGGGCAGTCAAACGTTGGCGGTAACGGTAAGAGGTCTTGCCTTGAAGCGGGTAACCAGTGCTAATATTAAGCTGCTATATCGCAAAGAAATGAAGATTGCTCTGCTGAACGGCGTGTTAATCGGTGCTCTTATTGCACTGGTTGTTGCCTATTGGTTTGACTCTGTAACGTTAGGGCTTATTATTTTATGTGCGATCGTTGTGAACAGTTTTGCCGCCGCCGCATCAGGAACGTATATTCCTTTTATACTAGAAAAAATGAAAATTGATCCTGCAATTGCTTCCGCGGTCGTATTAACCACGGTGACAGACGTGATTGGTTTTACAATTTTCTTGGGTCTAGGCACGATTATGTTTCTTTAATTAATCCTGAAGTGACTCGGTAATATGCGCTTAAAAAGGTCATTATCCCCATATTTAATAACGCTGTTAATGCCTATACTTAAGAGTGATATTCATCTCTGGATTTATTTGTAGTAAGGCGCTGATTTCTCTAGATTTCAGCTCTTTACTCAGGCAGAATCCCGCATCTTTTAACTGTCATGATGTGTTAAAATCAGTCTCATTAAGAGACTCAAAAAATTCATCATTTGATACCGATTTCTCTGGAGACTACTATTGAATCGTAAACCTTCTGACGCTACCTGGACACCTCGACAATCTGCTGATTTGTATGGCATTGATCGCTGGGGAAATGATTATTTTGGTTTGTCTGATCAGGGGTTAGTCACGGCTAAAACCCTGAGCACACAAGTACCTTTGATGGACATTGTTCAAGGTATGACAGAGCGTGATTGGCAAATGCCAGTATTGCTGCGTATTGAAAATATTTTAGATGCACAAATTTATCGCCTAAATACAGCCTTTAGTCATGCGATTGAAAAGTTAGGTTACCAAGCGCCGTATCGAGGCGTATACCCGATTAAGGTAAATCAACAAGCACAGGTTGTTGAAGAGATAGCCGCTTTTGGCGCCCGTTTTCAGCATGGCCTTGAAGTCGGCAGCAAACCTGAGATGATTGCGGCGTTATCAACGTTGACAGAACCCGACAGTCTGATTATTTGTAATGGTTATAAAGACAAAGAATTTGTTGAACTGGGTCTGCAGGCAGTAAAATTAGGCTTCCGCTGTTTCTTTGTGATTGAAACACCTTCTGAACTGCCCATTATTATTGAGCGCAGTAAGCAGCTTAATATAGAACCGCTTATCGGCGTGCGCGTTAAAATGACCTCAAAGGTGAGTGGTCATTGGAATTCAACGTCGGGTGATCGCAGTGTCTTTGGCCTTTCAACTAGTCAATTAATCCAGCTGGTGGATCGTTTAAAAGACGCTGACATGCTGCATTGTTTGCAGTTATTACATTGCCATTTGGGCTCACAAATCCCGAATATTCTTGAAATTCGGGGAGGTGTAGTTGAAGCCTGTCGATATTATGCCGATCTTTGTGGAGAAGGCGCCGCGTTAACGCACATCGATTTTGGCGGTGGTCTTGCGGTTGATTACACCGGTGCGTGTTCTAACGATTCTCAAAGCCGTAATTATACGCTTGAAGAATATTGTGAAGATATTGTTGATACGTTAAAAAACACGCTAGATGAATACGATCTGCCACACCCAACTATTGTGACCGAGTCGGGCCGTGCGACCGTGGCTTATTCTTCGATACTCATTTTTAACATTCTTGATGTCACCAAGTTTGAACCCATCGAGCTACCGAAAGTCGGTGACGATGAGCATCAGTTACTGCAAGACATGCGCGAAGTTTTAACCTATCTAAAATCACAAAAAGTACAAGAGTGCTTTAACGATGCACACTTCTATCGTGATGAAATACGTGAATTATTTAAGCGTGGGCAAGTAGATCTACGAACTCGTTCTACCGCAGAGAACTTATTTTTAGAAATCTTGCAGCAAATAAACATAATACTAGAGACCATGGAACGTATTCCTGTTGATCTTGAAGGCTTAAAAGATTCATTAGCCGATATTTATTACGGTAACTTTAGTTTGTTTCAATCGCTACCGGATATTTGGGCCATTGATCAGCTGTTTCCAATTATGCCGATTCATCGCCTGGATGAAGAGCCAAAACGGAACGCGATTATTGCCGATATTACCTGTGACTGTGATGGTAAAATTGATAAGTTTATTGGCCAGTACGAACCCTCCAATACACTACCCTTGCACGAAATGAAAGATGACGAAGAATATTATGTCGGTGTTTTCTTGGTAGGCGCTTATCAAGAAACCTTAGGTGACTTACATAATCTCTTTGGAGATACCAATGTCGTCAGCGTCCGATTAAACGACGATTCGACGTTTGATTTTGTCAAAGAAATACATGGCGACACGATTGCCGATGTTTTAAGCTATGTCGAGTATGAGCCTAAAGAAATGGCGTTACGTTATAGAAATACGGCCGAGCGAGCGGTAAAAGAGGGGCGTATTACGGCGCGTGAGCGCCAACACATGTTAAACACCTATAATGCCAGTATGCAGGGCTATACCTATTACGAGCGTGATGAATAATGGGCTCGTAATAAAAGCACGTAGACTCTTAAAATAGCTTGATCGCCACATACATAATTACAAGTATCGGGATCAAGCTAATGAATAAGGTGCGCATCACTTTCAAACAGTTGAACCTTTCTCCGAATAAGATATTAAATATTAATATTAGAATAAGTGATAGGTAGAAAATGTTGTAAGGATTAAGTGAGATCAAACTCGTGATCGCCGAAACCATCAACGCAATGGGAATCCCCCAAACCCAGCCTTGCCATGCATGATTAATCCAACTTCTATGAGCGCGGCGACTAAACCAAATATTCATTCCAAAAATAGCCATTAAACTCAGCATTAATCCCATTAAAAAATAAAACGGTTTAATCCAAAAGTTATCAAAATGACCAAAGTGAAGGCGGTAGGTTGAATAAGAAATTTGTCGACCTGCAGGCCCATCTGACATACCTTGTTTTTGTATAAACTCTCCAGTCTCTTTAAAAGCGTACATCTCAGAATAAATTAATCGATTGGGCAAGGTTGCTGCAATCTCTAGAAGTTGGTTTTTATCTCCCATGTTATGTACAACCAAATAAATGGGTTTGGCGAGCGGCGCTTCTAGTTGAAGCTGGCGAAAGGCTTCAGGGTAATCAATCTTGTTGCCCGTACCTTTTAAAATTGGTTCATCACCATAAATCGCATTCACCACGGCTTGAGTATCATTATTAAAAAAGCTCAACGCTGTAATAGAAATTAATACAGAACTTAAGCCGATAAAAGATCCTGTAATAGCAGTCATTAAATGAAATGGCAGACCCCATACCGATAATCGGTTATGCCAATCTGTATTTTTCAACTGACTTGAGCGAGAGCGGCGTAATAAAAAAATATCTTTAAAGAGTTTGGGATGAGCTAACACTCCCGAAATTATGAGTGAAAATAAAACGATGCCAAAAAAGCCAACCAGTGTCATGCCAATAATATGAGGCAGGTGCAGACTCGTATGAAGTTCTTTTAGCATACCTGTCCAAGGGCTCGATACTGAGTCAGAGAAACTGCCATCTTGGTTTAAGTAAAACTCATCAGGGCCATTCGTAATATGCGTACGTGGAAAGTCGTCAGTAGGCAGTACGATGTAGGTCGCTATAGGAGTTTGACCTAAGCGTTGAATGTACTCATCCATGGCAGGTTGAATATTTTCAACAGGAAAAGTTGAGTATTCACTAATATTGGGTTGTTCTAAGCGTTCAAACTCTTCAAAGAAAACGGCAACGGATCCGCTCAGGCAGATAAGATACAGCAGTGCAGAAAACCACAGCGCAATATAGCTATGAGACTTTAAAGAGGATTTAACGGTATTGGGGGGGATATAACTTTTTTTATCACTCATGGTTTAATATTATCAATCTTCAAAGGCGTTTGTAGGGAGAGCACTAGCGATGAGGCTACTTGTTTCATAGACCGCTATCGTTGGCATTGCAGCAGTATTAATAGCGGTAATATAAACAGTGCCAATATAA
>JBNMPQ010000223.1:0-5130 GCA_051276935.1 Oleispira sp.
GGCGTGTGGTAAATCAGTTTAGAAGAATGCAACGCACGCATTAACTCTCGTTATGTGAAACTTCTATCCATTTCCGTGTCTGAGCCTCAGAGTCATATATATTGAATCCAGCCATAGCGCTACCGTACAAATGTAGGGAAACTACTCTGTTTGTCTCATCCGGATTACCGGTCAAATGAATATGATCTGGATCAGGAACAAAACTCGTTACCGCTCCAGGCACCAGTACGATAACGCCGCCTCGCGCTAACTCAACGCCTTCATCAGCAGAACTCTCTGCTTTGTCGGTGCGCATGTAATTTTGTTCATGCAAGGCTCCTTCATGGACGCCAACAACGCCCCAAGTTCCGTGATCGTGAATGGGCGTCCACTGCTCGGGTGACCAGACCAATGCGTACAAACTGAACGATTCGTCTTCTTCAATGTGAATAGCATTCCGTGAGTAGTGGTCGGGGTCACTGACAAAATGCTCTGGTTTTAGGAAATCTTTATTGCCGTTTAACAGACGGAACATGGACGGAACTAATTGTTCAACTCGATCAACTGGTTCACCATCGTGTGTTAAAACATCTCTGCACTCGCTTACGAATTGCTCAAGGGTGTAACTACTCATTCTATATAAACTCCGCTTGTTAATTTACAAGGCACTTGAACTGACTATATGCACTGAATGTCTGCATTGGACTATTCTGACACAGCATCGATCCTCCGTTGAGCAGGACTTCCTTCAATAGCAGAGCCCCAATAACATTGGCGTCACACTTCTACGGAATTTACCTTTGTCAGGCTGCTAACGTCATCATACTAGATTAGTACGTCGACACACTTCGCAATCAGACTATTTTCCAGTCGATGATGAATTCACAATCTATCATTAAGCGAGCGATTTTCTGGAAGCTAATGTTCGATTAGCAAAATAATAAAGGACAGGCATTCTTAAAAATCACTTAATCTAAAACTGGGAAAAACCTTCGGTCTTAGAAGATAAATAACAAATGCGATTAAAAATGGAGTTTATCCTATAAAGCCGTTTTCCAGGTATAGCTACCCGCGAACGCTCGAAGCGCTCTCATTATTGGTTGGTTATTTCGAGTTAGTCTGTCTTTTTCAGGGTTCGTCGCTTTTTTTGCGAATTGTGAGGCGTAGAGCTTTTCAAACTGCAGGCTTTGTTGCAGCCATTGTTGGCGGCTAATCGCTAGCCATTCAATTATTGGAGGTAGGTTGATGGGAATAGCCCCTTGTTTATCGGTTCGAATCATTCAGCCTGTCGTGTCTACTAATCGAAGGTAGTCTTCCAAGCTAAATAAAATGCCGATTTTTCCCGAGAAATCACATTGCCTTCGAACTGGGCGAGTGACTCTAGGGATAAATCTAAACGTTGCAGTCATTGCTGTTTGATTTCGTCATCAGTCGCTTTCTTAAGATCAAAGCAATTGAAGAGTGCCTGTCCATTTTTCTCTTTCCTATTAAAATTCCTAATACCGCCCATGCCCTGGATAGGCATTCATTCTGGGAATTACCATCAAGCCCTTAAGAGATAAGCTCAACTCAACTATCTCGACCATTTTGTTTTCATAGTTAACGTGTAGCTCAGGCTAACTACGCATAAATTTGGGTGAGAGGGTTGTCATTGCGCAGCCACAAGAAAGGTCATCACGATGCGCTTGCCTAGATAATAATCTGAAATAACCGCGATCCATTTTTTACCCTGTCGAAGTTATAATTTTGGGATTGCAGTAATAACCTCATCAAGGCCTAACGACAACGCCGCTTTAAACGCCCCATCTTTTATCTAAGGCTCCCGAAGTAACGCCAGCTTTATAGCAATACCATCAAGACCTATAACGGCTTAGCCATCCCTTCTAAAGCCTTGACTCGTACATAAATAATACGTTTTCTAGTTTCATGCTTGTTACTTAAGTTTGTAATTTTATTATTCGACCCTCTTAGAATAACCAGATAAGAATGTATACTTTAGATCTATTATAGTGGTCGTTATAATAATTGTTGACAATATATAGATCGTTATATAAAGTGCTCTCGACTAAAAATATACCGATCGATATATTAATAGTCGGGTGAAGTTGTATGAAGATAACTTCGATTCATCACTAACTATTAACTTAACTATTACTGGAAAAAACTATGCCATTATCACTGACTCTTACTGAGGGTGTTATACCTGCTGGCTCTTTAAAAGAGGCCGTTTCAAAAATCACTAATTCAATGCTTAAACATCATGGTCTTTTAAGCAATACAGTTATGAAACCTAATATAACGGCACAAGTTTCAGTGCTGCCTAAAAACTCTACTTTTTCGGGTGGAGAAGAATTTTCAGGCGTTTGGATGGAGTGGAAAGTACCTTCGTTTGCTTTTTCTTCAAGAGAAATTCAATTGGCTCATTTTGCCGAAGCGACAGAAATTATCAGAGAGTTATCTGGTGGAAAACACCCTATAGATCAAATTTACTCAAATGTTATTCATACAGTGGATGGATCTTGGAATTTTAACGGCATCGCCATGACCAATGAAGAAATTGGTGAAGAAATTTCTAGAGGATAATAGGCCTTTCATTATTATTTTAGTCAGTCGACTATTTTCCTCCCTTAATATTTTTCTTAATAGGGAGGAGAGATGAAAAATTGCAAAAAATCGATAAGAACAGACGAGTCACTGGTGTCCGTTTTTTATACAGAATAAATTAACTTTCAAAAAAGAGAAATCATATGTTTAAGAAAATAGCAGCTGCGAGTTTATTAGTCATCGTTTCAACGAGTGCTTTTGCGGGTCAAAATATTTGTACTCCAATTGGTGGTATGGCAATGCCAACATTTTCTCCTCAAGCTGATGGTACGGTAAGAGTTACGGGAGCATTAATTGGCAGTGTTAGTGCAGCAAGCGGCACTATCACTGCACAACGTGAGACTAAGAGTGGTTTGGAAATGGATTTGAACCATTATTTTTTAAACAATACAGGTGGTTCATTTCACACGGTAGATTATGCTGAGTTAACCGCAGTACCAGGTAAAGAGGGTAATTTTATGATTGAGATTAATTACTCAATTGAGAAAGAATCTACAACGGGTACATTCAAAGGTTATGAGGGTGATTTCAAAAGTTACGGTTTAGTCGATTTGAATAAAATGGAAGGGCTCGTCCGTTACAGCGGTGAGATTTGCAAATTATAATTATCGATATAGAACACTAGCCTCTATTAAAGGGTACAGGCTAGTGTTGCTTTTATTCAATCAATTAACCGGAGACTTCTTCGATGAAGCGAATACTTCATACTATGTTGAGAGTATCTGACATAGAAAATTCAATCGAGTTCTATACCAAAATATTGGGCATGGACGTACTCAGAACTTTCGACCGACCCGATCAAGGTTTTTCTTTAACTTTCTTAGGGTATGCAAAGGAGTCTGAAACCTGCGTATTAGAGTTAACCTATAATTATGATATCAATCAATATGACTTGGGTAATGCCTTTGGCCATATTGCGATTGGTGTTGATGATTGTTACTCCGCCTGTGAACAGATTAAAGCGTTAGGTGGTAACATTGTTCGTGAAGCAGGGCCATTGACTGGCAGCGATGAGATAATCGCATTTGTGGAAGACCCTGATGGTTACAAGATTGAACTGATTCAAAAGAGCTTTACTTGTTAAGTCTCTCATGAGAATGGTGAAACGTCTTTCATCGTTCATTTTTATAAACTGTCAGTCTATTTTTTGCCTACTATGTTTTTTTAATCAATCCTTAAACTGTTTTTGTATATACATAAAACGACGATTTTATGATTAGCGCCCGATTATAGTTAAGCCAGTAGTAATTAATATAGAGCAGGGTGTACTAAATTTTTACGCGGTAAAACGTCATTACCTGAAACCCAAATAGTGAGCTATAGGTATAGGCCTAAGGCGCTTGGATGAACTTTTAAGTCCTATTTCCCAAGGAGAAGTAAACTTGATCACTTGTTATGTTAATTATGTAATCGATCCCATTAGAACTAAAGAATTTGAACATTACGGTAAGCTTTGGATTCCATTGGTAAACAAATTTGGTGGTAATCATCACGGATATTTTTTACCATCAGAAGGTGCTAACAATAGGGCTTTAGCGCTTTTCTCGTTTCCAAGTCTAGCGGCTTACGAAGAATATCGAATTAAGTCGTTTTCAGACCCTGAGTGTATTAGTGCGTTTAAATATGCAGAAAATACTCAATGTATTTTAAGTTACGAACGTAGTTTTTTTCGCCCAGTCTTAGAGTAAATGTATAACTAGCGATTAAGAGGCAAAATTAGGTCGACAATTTTCCGCCCACAATATTTTAGTTAATTAAAATTTCCCTCTTAATAGGGCTTTAGGAGTAACCCGGATATTATGTATGAGCGATGCAAATGTAGCCTACGTTAAACCTCGAAAAATATCAGTTATCAGCGACGTTAACGATAATGGTGAAAAAGATATAACTAATAGGCTCAGTGGTGGTTGTTTGTGTGGCTTAGTTAAATTTGAGCTTGACGAAGATTTTAAGGTTTTCTATCAGTGTCATTGTAAGCAATGCCAAAGTCTTACGGGTTCTGCCTTCGCGTCAAACTTATTTACTCATCCACAAAATATATCGTGGTTGACTGGAGTGGATTCAATTATTTTATATGAACATCCCGATCAAGAATATTCAAAAAATTTTTGTAAGTGCTGTGGCTCGGCAGTTCCTTTTTTGAATAAACAGAAAACTGCTCTAATTGTTCCAGCTGGATCTCTAAAGTCAAAAATCGGAAAAATAGTTCCAGCCAATATTTTCATGTCTGAGAAGGCTTGCTGGTCAGACTTCGGATTAGAAGGAAAGAGTTATGAATATTTCCCAGAGTAAATATTTTATTCGAGTCAATAAACGATAATTAGGAAAATTGACTAGTTACAAAATGAGAAAAAGGCAAGGGGGTAATCATTGATAACATAATATTAAATTTGACAACACATTACCGGATCATCTCTAGACCCAAGATTTGAGGAATCGGTAGCAAGTGATTTAATTCGTGGGATGTATTGGACAGCCCAGTGTTGATGACTGCCATTCATTCTCTTAACGTTTTATGCACAAGAAGAAATTATCTTTATAATGACC
>JBNMPQ010000224.1:0-5127 GCA_051276935.1 Oleispira sp.
TATTTGGCGATTCAACCTCACCTTCTCTGTGTCGTTTAACTCGCCCCGCTAATTGTACGATTGAGCGATAAGATGAGGGTTCAATCACTGCCCAGTCAAAGTCATGATCTCGGCCCACTTCTTCAACTGGCGTTGCAACTAATATAAACAGCACATTCTTAGTATCAGCAATATTTTTATTGATGCCGTCAAGGTGCTGCCGAATAACAGGATTACTCAAAGATTTTGGGGGCTCTCCGAGTTTTTCTTTTCGCTTTAATACCTGATCTAAATGTCGCTCTTGTAAAGAGCGCATTAGTAAGACCTGTTGACTGTGATAAGCCATCACTCTTACTTCTGTATCTACTGGCCAGTCACGTGCTAGTAAAAATTCTGTTAATGCTATACAAGGAGAAATATTGGCAACGCGTACTACACCAAAAGAGACCATTAATTGTGTTTGCTTGTCTTGGAAATTATGGGAAGAATGCTTTTCTAAAATAGCAGCTGAAATAATATTAAAATAAGCCTGCTGCTTACTTTCAATTACCTCTTGCTGTTCATGACTTTGGCCTTGATGCCCATCAATAATTGATTGGCAATGGCTAATATTAACTTTTCTTTTTGCTGGCTGCTGTTTAAGTTTCTTAACACGCTTATCTATAAATTCTGAATGGCATTGACGATAACTTTTAATAGATTCAGGCGTAGTCAATGCATGATTACTAGAAACAGTAGTATTGAATTCATCAATCCAGGCACAGCCTATAATATTACTGGCGGTACGCGTTTTACAATAAAGCTGCCATCCATCACGATATGCTTTGAAATAACCTTCTGCCATATCAGGCGGTATGGTTGCTGACGAGATCATCACTTTTCGACCCAGCATGCCGACTAAGTGAATTAAACGACCAATGGCAATTAAATCATCACCTGAAAAATCATCTATCTCATCAATAACCAAATCAGACGACATTAATCGTAGTGTTGGCAGAATATAGCGACCACCCCGCTTTGTTTCTGTCGCTGCCATCAAATGATCAATTGTGCAGGAAAGCACTGGGGCATAGAGAAATTTCCTATCACGTTCGCATGTTAATACCGTGGTTAAATTTTGTTCTGGTATATCGCAATCAAAATCGATTTCTTCATCTAGTAATGCCGCTTGAGACTCTGATCCTAAATCTTCATAGCTTTTTTCTTCATTAGCCAATTTTGCTTGTTGATGTAATTCCATGACTGCTTTTGAACCAATCAATACAGCAAGCTCACTATTATCTAGCCCTATGCGCTCCCTATATTCGTCACCTGTTTGCAGTGTTAAGGTACGAAGTCCCAAAGCTAAAACATATCTCAAGCTACAAGCATCAGAGGATAAAGCACGCATCACTTTTGCATTCGCAAAGGTTTTACCGCAGCCTGTACTTGCCATATTGACTGCAAAAAAACCATACGTGGATTTGTCTGCCTGAAATACCGCTTGCTGCCATGCAATTATTTTATCTACCGCTTTATCTTGCCATTGGTAACCTTTCGGGCTGCGTTTTTTTAAGCTATCGATCGCTTCAGCAGAGGGTGGCTCCTGTTCAAAAGCAGGTAACAAATGAGCTGTATTTAATGCACTCCTTGCTACACCTACCAAATGCTCATCTAATTTTTGCTTTAATGATTTCGTTGCTCTGTCGGTATTAGCGTACAAGCCTATCGTATCTTGCCATTTCTTATCAGCATCTTGCGATGAGTAAAAATGATCGCCCAACATTAAACATAGCCGAGCATGATTTAATATAAGTCGATAACAGCCATCACTGATACTTTGCTGTGCACTTTCTTGATTTGCTAATAATTTAGTGGCCCATTTCTTCACTTGATGTAGCCAAGGCTTTGAATTACTTATTAAGCCATTTGGAAAGTTAAAACAATCTTTCAATCTTTGTTGATATTCTGCTTCATCATAGCGATTCTCATATCCCCACTCTTTCGTTATTCGGTTCAACGTGCCATCTAATGAACAATCACTTTGTCCCATATATTGTTTAGGCTCATCACATAACGGTAAGCGATGATGAGAAACAATTAACCAAGCTACTAATTTTGCAATCGGGGGTAAATCTTTTAGTGGTTTAAGCACTTGCTTCTTAAATAACTGAATCAATGCCTTTTCTTGAATATTTTCATTACCTAACTGAGTAAGCCACTCATTATCTGTTGAAGAATCAGTTGTTTGAATAAAAGAATTTAAAAGCAATAAAGAAATCCATTCATGACGAATAGGGTCACCTTTAAAGGCTGATTTACTATTTGGCTTTAACTTTTCTTGAAATAGTTTCGTTGCTTTACCCCAATCATGAAATAAAGCAGCCATTGCCGTTAATGACTTTATTAAGGGTAAATAATGCCAATCATTTTCAATATTAGTATTCAACAAATTCCTTTTTGTACTATTAACCGGTACATAACCCTCATCACTAAACTTACTATTATTCCCCACTACCCAAACCAGCTCACTCCTAGACCTACTTCTAATCCAAAAACAACTCACAGCTGTATTTTTACTTGCAGTTTTTCGTAACAGCTTTTTAACCGCAGCCAACCCTTCTTGGGTGATCACCGTTTGCCAAGTGTTATCACCAATACGGTTAGCGAAGGCATCTAATACCCTACGAGTTTTATTGAGGGATTTTTTCTCGCATTGAGAAATAAAGGTGACCATCATGCTTCGTCACCTTCACTTTCACCTTTCGACCATTGCAGGGCGGCTTGCTTAACAGTATCAAACATAAAATCCAGCGCTTTATGATCCGTAAAGGCTTGCAAAACTTGCTGACGAAATTCTTGCTCGGTGGCATTTTCTTTGGCGCAAATAAATGCCCATGGTAGTACGATAGAGTCTTTGATCAGGTCGGCTATATCAAAAACCAGTGCGCCTCGGCGGGTTTTGCCGTGCATCACGGCGAAACCATGAGGAATACCTAGCACCCATAGGGTTGTTGCGGCTAACCCGTAGGCTAGATAGTTGCCGTGATTGAGGAAGTCGTTAGCTTTGTCGGTTGATTGATGCTGCCGCTTAAAGTCGCTTGTTTTGGTGCAGTTGGCGGCAAATTTGTACAGTTGCTTGGTTAGTTGCGCTTCGGTGAGTAATAGTTCTGATGGTTTTGTGGCTTCTTCTGTTCGAGAACCAAAACGCAATAAAGCAGATTCTATTGCTGCATCGTCAGTGGTAAAGCCTTCTAGTTTTAGGTCTCGATCTTTCTTCCAGATGCGTTTTAGGTATTCGATACGGGCTTGCTGAAATTGCTTTGCGACCTCTAACCGCTTTGTATCATCAAACCAAAATTGTAACCACCCTTGTATATATTCTGTCGGTCGATATTCACCTTGCGGGGTCATCCATTCTATTTCACAACCCATAAATAAAGGCGTACCACCGCCGCCGCAAAAACCAACTAATACGCCAGCCTGTGATAGCATTCGCATGGCGGCTTGAGTAATTGATGTCCCCGTTCCAAGCAATATTACAGTGGTGTTGGCTATAGGGATATTCCAGTACTGGTTGTCTTTTTTTGCTTCAGTTAAGTAGAGTACACGGCCATCTTTCTGCATGACACGGCAGTGCTCCAGATAATAAAGATTAGCTCGTTTTGAGTGCAATATCGCTTTTAGGTCTGTTAGCTGATCCATGCTTGTATCACATCCCTTTTATTATTTTAGCTGGCTTAGCCGTTTGTTAGGCTTCGGACCTCAGCGCTAACTTACAATAAGCCCTATCTTATTTTCATTATTCTCAACATATCGAATTCGACGTACTTAGAATTTGTAAAACCAATCTACTCTACCTTTAAAATCCTTTCAACACTGTGTATTCACACATTTACAGTTTCTGGTCAGATCATGCGGTAAGGGGCAAGTGCTTCCCAGCAGTCGCTATCGACAATAATTTGCTGGCCTTCTGGCTTATGCTGGTAGCCGTCTACTCTTAAGCCATTTTAATAGGTATTTAACTTGCGCGGCCCTGCAGGGTATGTCGAGCTTGCCATTGCTCATCATGTATTCAAGTTCGATGCAGTGCTTTTTGGCCTTCATATTCTGGATTTGCGCTAAACCTTGATAATACAAAATCTCTATATTGTTGATTTTTATCTCAATAGGCTCTGACATGCCAGCGTATTCCGTCATACAAGTGTATGCAGGCTAATAATACGTCCTTCTCTATCACCACGGCCTAGCGATAGGTATTCAATATCTAAACGAAGTTTTTGTCGACAAGCCTGAATAATTTGTCGTACTAGTTTCGGATTGATATCTCTGATTGGTGGTTTTAGTAACTTTAGGTATTGATGATTGGTGATTTGTACTTTCGCCAAAAAAACTGAGATATTGTTCTAATGAGCATTGTGTTAGTTGAGGAGTGAAGTGTTGTGAAGGTTGGGTGGAGTATTATTTTAGGATCATAGTCACACAAATTTTTCGGGTAAATTTCCCGATATTGAATAATCTATTTTTGGGCAGTAATGCGTGAACTGATTGAAAAATAGTCTTTGAGTTTGGCGCTTGTTAATTCACCCTCCCATTGCTATACAACTTATATAAATTGATATTTTCTTTTTTCTTCTGTTTCTATTAAGTCATTCATTATTTATTCTTTTCGCTATTCTTTAGAGAATATCAATCGATTGGTGAAATATATGCCTAAATTAGGACTGACATTGGTTTCTTTATCTTCCTGTTTTCGGTCGATAGGACAACGCGAACATTGCCCACCGATCGATTGAATATCGTCTTCGAGTACTTTTCTCTGCTCGTACTCCGCAATATCTATTCATATTGTCGCCAAGCTTTGCCCTATTCAGCCTTAACACAGATCAACAGACGAAATATCACAGCGCTGGACCCGTTGACTAAAAAGTCCTCTATTTATTCAAAATAACGTCTCCTTTAAACCAGTAAGCAGGCATACTGACCACCTCGATATATTTACAAATAACGAGGCGATCAAAACAACGCATGATGTCGGCAATGGGTCGAATCAAGCCACTAGCACAACCATCTACAAATGATAATCTTGGGGTATCGGTCGTTTTAATGCTTTAGAAAAAAGGATCGCCTTACGATTTAATCTAGCGATTAATCGGCCCACCAGTAAGG
>JBNMPQ010000225.1:0-5119 GCA_051276935.1 Oleispira sp.
ACTCAAATTTTAGAAGATTCTTTATCCGGTATCGAAGGCATTGATTTTATGTCGTCTAAAAGCCGCTCTGAAAAATCTCAAATTACACTGACCTTTAAATTAGACAGAGACTCTGATTCAGCGGCCAGTGATGTGCGCGACCGTGTAGGTCGTGTTCGTGGTCAATTACCCGAAGATATCGAAGAACCTATCGTCGCTAAAGTCGAAGCCGATGCACAACCCATTATTTGGTTAGCATTTTCTTCAGATCGCCACAGTCCTCTGCAGGTTACCGACATTGCCGAACGTCAGGCTCGCGACCCGCTTCAAACTGTTCCTGGTGTAGCCAGTGTTGCCATTGTGGGTGAACGTCGTTATGCCATGCGTATCTGGTTAGATCGTACTCGTATGGCCGCTTACAATATTACCAGCCAAAGCATAGAAAGTGCTTTACGCAGCCAAAACTTAGAAGTACCCGCCGGTCGAATCGAAAGTAATGAGCGTGAATTTACGGTATTAACTCAGACAGATTTGAACAGCCCTGAGCAATTCGAAGACATTGTACTGCGAGATGAGAATGGTTATCTGGTGCGTCTTAAAGATGTGGCCAGAGTTGAAATTGGCCCCGAAGAAGAGCGCGTCATTGCGCGCTTCAGTGGCCGTAGTGCCGTTGCACTGGGCGTTGTTAAGCAATCCACCGCTAACCCATTAGACGTATCAAGTGGTGTTCGAACGTTGCTTGACGATATCAGTAAAAAATTACCTGAAGGCGTTGCGATCAACATCGCTTATGACTCATCGGTATTTATTGATAAATCCATTCAGTCTGTAAAAACGACTATTTTTGAAGCGGTGATGCTCGTCATTCTAGTTATTTTCATCTTCTTACGAAATGCTCGCGCTACGTTGATCCCATTAATCACAATACCCGTTTCTTTAATTGGTGCATTTGCCATCATGAGTTTGTTTGGTTTTAGTATTAATACGCTGACGTTACTAGCTTTAGTATTAGCCATTGGATTAGTTGTTGATGACGCGATTGTCGTTCTTGAAAATATCTATCGTCACATAGAAGATGGAATGGAGCCTGTTCAAGCCGCTTTCAAAGGGATGAAAGAAATTGGTTTTGCCGTGGTTGCAATGACTCTGACTTTAGCCGCGGTATTTGCCCCAATTGCGTTTACCGAAGGCCGTACGGGCAAGTTAATTACTGAATTCGCACTGACTTTAGCGGGTGCAGTAATTGTGTCTGGTTTTGTGGCACTGACCCTTTCTCCGATGATGGCTTCACGTATGCTGAAACATAACAGCAACCCTGGTAAGTTTTACCTTTGGGGTGAGAAAGTCCTAAATGCCATGGCCAATGGATATGAAAAATTCTTGCGTAAAGTATTGGCTTTCCCATTAGCCATCGCAGGATTAGGATTAGTCACCATTTTATTAAGTGCACTGGTTTATACACAACTACCCCAAGAACTCTCCCCGTCAGAAGATAGAGGCTTTGTAATTGGCTTTGCCATTGCACCCGAAGGTGCCTCAACAGAATTTGTTGATAAATATACGCGCCAGATCGAAGGGATATTAGACAAAGTTCCTGAAGCCAAAAGCTACTTCTCAATCGTAGGCTTTCCTACCAGCACTAACAGTATGCAATTCTTACAGCTTGCACCCTGGGAAGATCGTGAACGTTCACAACAAGAAATTGCTGGCGGTTTAATGGGCCCCATGTTCGGCGGAATTACGGGGCTAATGTCTTTTCCAATGAACCCACCCTCTTTAGGTCAAAGCATTGTGTCTCGTCCGGTTGAGTTTGTGATTCAAACCACAGGGTCTTATGAAGAACTGCAAACATTAACGTCAAAGGTTATGGCGGCCGTAAGAGGCAACCCAATGTTTGCTCAACCCGACATTGACTTAAAGCTAAATAAACCCGAGTTATCGATTGATGTTGATCGCGAGAAAGCAGCATCCATGGGTGTCGGTGTAGAAACAATTGGCCGTACGCTAGAAACAATGATCGCAGGCCGTGAGATCACACGCTTTAAGCGTGAGGGTGAGCAATATAACGTTGTCGTCCAAGTCGCTGATGTTGATCGTTCTAATCCAAGCGATTTAACCAACGTTTATGTCCGCTCTGGCGGCGGTGAAATGGTGCAACTAGCCAATCTCGTTAACGTGAGCGAAACGGTTGCGCCGAAAGAACTGAATCACTTTAATAAATTGAAATCAGCCACCATTCAAGCAGCACTAAACCCTGGTTTTAGCCAACAACAGGCACGAATATTTCTTGACGCGACCGTCGCTGAGCTTAGCGAAGGTCAAGCGGGTATTCAGGTAGATTACGGTGGCCAGTTGCGTGAGTTTATCAAAACAGGAAGCAGCTTAACCTTTGCTTTCAGCTTGGCATTAATCTTTATTTACTTGGTATTGGCCGCTCAATTTGAAAGCTTCCGTAGCCCATTAATCATTATGTTTTCGGTTCCAACCGCCATGCTGGGTGCCTTGCTCGCATTATGGGTAACCGGAGGATCGATTAATGTTTATAGCCAAATTGGTTTGATTACCTTGGTAGGCTTAATTACCAAACACGGTATTTTAATTGTAGAGTTTGCTAATCAATTACAAGAGTCTGGTTCTTCTAAACTCGAAGCCGTGATTGAATCAGCCAAGCTTCGCTTACGCCCGATTCTTATGACAACGGCCGCCATGGTACTGGGGGCAATACCTCTAGCGCTTGCCAGTGGTGCAGGTGCTGAAAGCCGTGAACAAATCGGTTGGACGATCGTAGGGGGGATGACACTTGGAACAGCATTAACCATTATCATTGTGCCTGCGTGTTACTTGCTGATATCAGGCAAAGTGAAGGAGCTAGTTAAGCCTGAATAGGCTCAACGAATGAACACTTTTTAAACTCTGCAAACTCAATCTTAGCGAATATCATTATCGATTTTATTCGCTAAGATTGAACATCATAACGTGATATCTCTATTAAAAGTCCTGCCTAACTCTTAAATAACGCGCAAAGCGTGGTTTACCTTTAGACGTAAGACCCGAATATTGAAAGGTAATTTCGCTGCCAATCGCCGGTGGATTCTGCCGCTCAACATCGCTAAAACCCGATCCTATTTTAAAAGTATGCTTCACCAGCGCACCCTCTTTGTTCGGGAGAAAAATCTCAACCCAAAGCGCTCCCATCATCCCCTCATACTTGCCCTTTCCAGATTCATAATCCGTTACGATCGCTTCGTTATCAAAACTTGGTTTCAGCTTTAACAAGTCATCACTGCGCTTGGCCGAATACAATGAGCGACCGTCATGCAGCATGAGTCCCTCAGCATGATTTTTAACAAAAGTGGATAATTGAGCAAGTAACTCATCTTCTGTTTCAACTCGCCACTGCGGAACAATCACTAAATGACTCGGTTGGTGGGAAGAACGCTCAGTAAGCGATTGCAGTACCGATAAACGTTCATCAAAAGTGCCAGTATGACGAGGCAAATCAAATACCATATACCTTACTTGCCGCCATTCTTCATCGATCGGTTTATGTTTTCGAACAATACCACTTAGGCGATCAAACAACCCCCTTCCCAACCAAAGCTCACCGTCTAAAGAGACATTAGGGAGATCTGCAATAAACCATACAGGCGCATGATATTCATTGCCTTGCCTTGAAATAAAGCGTTTCCCATCCCAAAGTGCGCGCACGCCATCGTATTTTTCACTCACCCAGTAATGACTTAAGTTGATACCCGACTCCTTCTGCAAAACATTAGCCAGCATCAGAGCAGGCTTTTCTGTCGCCATTAATCCAAAAGGACTTAAGAGAGCTGCATAAAATAAAAATACTTTAAACATAAGACATCCTTGTCTGTCGATACCATCACTTAACACTCATCATAAAGCACTGGCCAAAAAAAACCGCTCACTGTAAATACAGTAAACGGTTTTAGTCGAAAAACAATGGGGCTAATTAACCAAATGTTTTATCAGCAATAAACTTATGAATCTCGACAAGATCCGCCGGTAATACATCCATGCGCTCTTCACGCTCCATCAAATCAGCCAGATGATGCGGAAGCTTAGGCATGTCAAAACCTGCACGTAAAACCGCTTCTTCAAACTTAACCGGATGCGCCGTACCCAAAGTAATCATTGGGATATTTTTATTACGACGTACTTCACGAGCGGCTTTAACACCGATCGCTGTGTGAGGGTCTAATAAATAACCCGTCTCTTCAAATACGTCTTGCATGATTTTAATGGTCGCGTCTTCATCAACCGGATAGCTGTCGAACAACTCGCGGGCTTTCGCAAGCTTTTCTTCATCAAGCTCAATCACATCGGTCTTCGCATTCATGCGGTCCATGAGCTTAGAAAGCGCTAGGCCATCACGGTCGTACAAATCAAATAATAAACGTTCGAAGTTTGACGAGACCGCAATATCCATAGACGGAGTCAATGTATGCATCAATGGATGAACTTCGTATTTATTCTTGCTCATTACGCGGTGCAATACATCGTTTTTATTGGTCGCAATAATCAACTGCTCAATCGGCAAGCCCATTTTCTTAGCCATATAACCGGCAAAAATATCACCAAAGTTACCGGTTGGAACTGAGTAAGCCATCGGACGAACAGGGCCGCCTAAATTTAAAGCAGAATAGAAGTAATAAACAATCTGCGACATGATACGTGCCCAGTTGATGCTATTTACAGCAACCAACTTGCGCTCACCCTTAAGAAAAGACTGATCGCCAAAACTGGCTTTAACCATGTCTTGCGCTTCGTCGAAGTTGCCTTCGATAGCAATATTATAAATATTATCGCCCGTCACTGTCGTCATTTGACGACGCTGAACTTCAGAGACTTTGTTGTGCGGATGCAAAATAAAGATATCAACGTTTTTACACGCCTTAGTCCCTTCAATCGCTGCTGAGCCGGTATCACCGGACGTCGCGCCCATGATCACAACTTTTTCGTGGCGACGCTCTAACACGTAGTCCAATAAGCGACCTAGAGTTTGTAAAGCAAAATCTTTAAACGCCAACGTCGGTCCATGGAACAACTCTAAAACGTATTCGTTATTATCTAACTGCTGCAATGGCGCAACAGCCTTATGGCTAAAAGCACCGTACAC
>JBNMPQ010000226.1:0-5109 GCA_051276935.1 Oleispira sp.
CTATAAATCAGCGGGCTTTAATGTTTTCACATTGTAAGCTTATGCAATGCTATGCACGGCTATGCAATTACATCATACCGCCCATGCCACCCATGCCGCCCATATCGGGCATTGCAGGAGCATCACCTTGTGGCGCATCAGTGATCATGCATTCAGTGGTGATCATCAAACTTGCGATTGATGCAGCAAACTGCAGCGCTGAACGAACCACTTTAGTTGGATCCAGAATACCCATTTCGATCAT
The DNA here is from genome assembly GCA_051276935.1 of Oleispira sp. GTDB lineage: Bacteria > Pseudomonadota > Gammaproteobacteria > Pseudomonadales > Oceanobacteraceae > Oleispira. The sequence continues at coordinate 245 of JBNMPQ010000226.1, forward strand.
ATCTCCGTAGGTATCATTAGCCGCATTAAAGCCGAAGTTACCTTCGCCATTTTTCACTGCATTGGTCACTACAGAAGCTTCTGCACCGGCGTTAGCCGCTATTTGACGCATAGGGGCTTCCATTGCACGTAACAATAATTTGATACCGTGTGTTTGATCTTCATTGTCGCCTTTAAGCGTGCCAACTATAGAAGCAGCGCGAACTAAAGCAACACCACCACCAGGTACTACACCTTCTTCAACTGCAGCACGTGTAGCATGAAGTGCATCTTCAACACGGGCTTTTTTCTCTTTCATTTCAACTTCAGTGGCTGCGCCAACTTTAATAACTGCAACACCGCCAGCTAATTTAGCCAGACGCTCTTGAAGCTTCTCTTTGTCATAGTCAGAAGTAGAATCTTCGATTTGACCACGGATTTGTGAAATACGTCCTTTAATCAGGTCATCTTCGCCAGCGCCATCAACGATGATGGTGTTGTCTTTGTTGATGACAACGCGCTTGGCAGTACCTAAGTCTTCAAGAGTCACTTTTTCAAGCTCAAGGCCAATCTCTTCAGAGATAACCGTGCCGCCAGTTAAAGCCGCGATGTCTTGTAGCATAGCTTTACGACGGTCACCAAAACCAGGTGCTTTCACAGCTGCAACTTTAACGATCCCGCGCATGTTGTTAACTACCAATGTAGCTAGGGCTTCACCTTCAACATCTTCAGCAATAATTAACAATGGCTTAGAGGCTTTTGCCACGGCTTCAAGGGTTGGTAGCATTTCTCGAATATTAGTAATCTTTTTGTCAACTAGCAGTATAAATGGGCTGTCTAATTCAACGGTGCCGTTTTCCTGCTTATTAATAAAATAAGGAGACAAGTAACCCCGGTCAAACTGCATGCCTTCAACGACTTCAAGCTCATTCTGCAGTGCTTGGCCTTCTTCAACCGTGATCACGCCTTCTTTACCGACCTTTTCCATTGCTTCGGCGATCAAGTCACCGACTTCAATATCAGAGTTGGCAGAAATAGTACCTACCTGAGCGATGGCTTTGTTGTCAGCACAAGGAACAGAAAGATTTTTTAAGGCTTCAACTGCGGCAATAACCGCCTTGTCGATACCGCGCTTAAGATCCATCGGGTTCATACCCGCAGCAACAGACTTCAAGCCTTCTGTTACTATAGCTTGAGCCAATACCGTTGCAGTAGTGGTGCCGTCACCGGCTTCGTCATTTGCTTTAGACGCCACTTCCTTAACCATTTGCGCGCCCATGTTTTCGAATTTATCTTCCAATTCTATTTCTTTGGCTACCGATACACCGTCTTTAGTGATAGTAGGTGCACCGAAGGACTTGTCTAATACTACGTGACGACCTTTAGGACCAAGGGTAACTTTTACTGCGTTGGCTAGAATGTTTACGCCAGCAAGCATTTTTGCGCGAGCGTCATTAGAAAAACGAACTTCTTTAGCTGCCATGATAATAATTCCTCAAAAATTCTGTTAATGGATTGGGTTTATTCGACTACTGCTAAGATGTCGCTTTCACTAAGGATAAGCACTTCTTCGCCATCTAGCTTTTCAGTTTTAACCCCATAACCATCGTTGAAAATCACGATGTCACCGACTTTAACGTCGACTGCTTTAACATCGCCATTGTCTAGTACACGACCATTTCCTACAGCGATAACTTCACCGCGAGTCGATTTTTCTGCTGCAGAGCCTGTTAATACAATGCCACCTGCAGATTTGCTTTCTTGTTCGTGACGCTTAACGATAACGCGATCGTTTAAAGGACGAATTGCCATTTTCAAATCTCCTGAAAATTCCAATGTTAATAATGTTATGTACCTTTAAAATAAAGGCGGTGATTAAGCAGAAGACGCATCGTCTGCTTAGAATTCTTTTCTTATAGAACTTAGTTCTGCGTCCAGAGATGGGGCTAGCAGGAGTTATCTCAAGGCTTTTTTATTAAAAAAGTAAAATTAATATGATGTTTCGCTGGATACATTTGACATAGGATAAGCGAATGACTTATTGCAATACTTTGTGGGCGGGATCTTTTGCTGATGTCACAGAGTAAACAATCATGTATCTATAATTGTTGCTTACGGGAAGAGCCATCTTGATTGTAAAAAATAGTAAATTTTACTGCGTAAAATATTTGGCATTATTATTATTTGTTGTGGCAAGTACCCACATCAAAGCTCAGGAAGAGATTGTTTTAGAAGATGAAATACGACCCGTGTGGGAAGTGGGTGTATTTGCTGCGGCCTTTAATTCCCCTGAATACCCAGCTGCCGAGCAACGTCAGACGAATGTTATACCCTCCCCATATTTTATTTACCGTGGTGAAACCTTACGTATCGGCGATGGCTCAATTGCCAGAGCAGTAGCGATCGAAAGAAATTGGTATGAACTCGACTTATCGTTGGCAGGTTCCTTTAATGCTAATTCAGAGGGTAACGAGGCAAGGGTAGGCATGCCTGATTTAGATTTTATTTTTGAGTTAGGACCACAGCTTAGAGTTCGATTATCTAAATTTGAATTTGAACAGCATGGCAAAGGAGAGTTGTTTTTAAACTTACAAGCTCGCGCCGCATTTTCAACCGATTTTTCGGGCTTTAATAAACGAGGGTACGTGTTTCAACCAGTATTTAGTTATCGCCAACGAGGATGGTTAAGCGAGAAGACAGCCTTATCCGTTAGCTTGTCACCTACCTGGGCAACCAAAAAATTACACGATTATTTCTATCAAGTTGATAGTGATTTTGTGACCGAACAGCGTTCAGCCTACGATGTTAAAAGTGGTTATTTAGGTACAGACTTATCTGTCGGCCTGTCATTTAATGCCACCGAAGACATTCGAATTTTTACCTTCGCCCGTGCTTCTCTGCATTCGGGGGCTGCAAATGAAGATAGCCCACTTTTTAGAGACAAAAGCACCTATTCTTATGGTCTAGGCATGGTGTGGCAATTATGGGAGAGCGAAGAAAAGGTGTTAGGCAGATAGGATTTGGTTTTTTAATTGGATGCGCGGTTTCAATAGAATTATGTTTAGATGAAATGTCATCATTTCACACCTAATTCACAAAATAATCAGTGAGTTTCAAATCTAAGCTAATCTAGGCCAACAGCGTCGGCCGCGTGGCCCCGTGTTGCTGACTAAGAGGTTTTGGTAGCCACATTATTGAATAACATACATAGCCAATGGTTAATCCTGTTCACGGTTCATAAAGTAATCATGTGCGTCATCGGATATATCACTGCCAAGATATTCTCTGCCACATTTTTTAGCTGCTAGGAGAGTTGCCCCAGAGCCAAAAAAGGGATCGACTACTAATTCTCCGCTAGACGAACTTTGTTGAATGAGTATTTCGATAAGCGGAACTGGTTTCTCGGTTGGATAGCCTCTGTAAACTCTTTTACACTCGAGTACATCTGGAACACCTAAATTATTTAGCTTTCTTTTTCCTTTTTCAAAAAAGAGTATGAATTCATGTCTTGAACGATAGTGATATCCCATTCCTATACTCACTTTATCCCAGACAATGGCTTTCCAGAATTTGAAGCCTATTTTTTCGGCAATAGGTTTCACAAAAAACATGGTTTCTTGATCACAAAATAAGTAAAAATGAGAATTTTTGCTGAGTACTCGGTAAACCTCTTTGAATAAACTCTCAAAACGCTCGTTTGGAAAAATATTAAACCATTGATTACTAGATGATTTACTCACTTTTAAGCGAGTGGTTGTGCCAATTTTTCTATGTTTCTCTAATGACTCATAAGGTGGGTCTGTAATCACTAAATCCACACTGCCTGACGGAAATGTGGCGAGCCAATCTACCGCATCGATTTTAAATAAACGCATCAAATTCCTAAGCTTAAGTACTGCTTGTTTTACTATTATTATAAAGCGTGTGAAGACTGTGCCTTCTCCACTTTTCGGCACTGTACACAATAAGCTTGGCTTGTGTGCGAATTTTTAGCTTGGAATTAACTTGAGTGTCCTTTTAATTCCTTTTTTCCACAAATGCATGCGCTAACGCTTGCTGGCATCCCTGACTGATTTTGACTCGAGTCCCTCCGAGCCAGTTACTCTTTTTTATAAAGTACGTCCCGCGCGGCGTCCGCTTTACTTTAATTTCAGGTCAGCTGAGGCTGTTTCATATTTATCCCGAAAATATGGTCAACAGTAAAAAAAGAGTAAGCAGAAAAACGCCGCTCGATGGCAATGCTCTTGATCCGGTTATTTTGCAACTTGAGCAGGGTTAAACTGGATTCTTTAGAAGCAAAGCTTCGCCCAGTTGAACAGCTCGACAGGGAAGTCTAGTTTGGGTGCATATCATCAGGGAAGTGTATTTGACTACTAAAAAGTTATCACTGTTTGTTTCGTTCCGGCAATGGCAAGCTCAATTTGTGTCCTTGCAAATTGTCCTACTGAATTCACAAACTAATCTGCGAGTCCAAAGTCGAGGGTAAATCAAAAGCATCGACCGCGGGGAGGGCGCATTACCGACTAAAAGTTCTGAATGTCTTTGCTGATAATTGACATGCGTGTCCTACCAATAATTAATATGCGTGCCCTGATAATTAATTTGCTACTTCTATCAAGCTTGACATGCAAGTGCGTACTTATAAATAAGGATCAGCTTGTGGAATATGCATATTAGTTAATTTTTGAAATAAATTGCTGTAGTAACCAACTTATTTGATGGCTCATCCTTCTGTAACTCTTTGTCGGCAAAACCGATGTTCTTGACTTACCCTCGACTCAAAGCTCGCCAATTATTGGATGAAGAGCATTGTCATCGAGCGGCCCTTTTTGTTTACTTTTTGCGGCTGTAGGTAAGAAGTAAATCATTCAGAAAGGATTCTGTGTG
>JBNMPQ010000227.1:0-5101 GCA_051276935.1 Oleispira sp.
GATTATGGGGGCGGCTAAGCAAATGCATACGGTGATTGCCGATGAATGCACAGGTTGTGATTTATGTGTTGAGCCCTGCCCTGTCGACTGTATTGATATGGTGCCTATTGAAACAACGCTGCAAAGTTGGCATTGGGATAAACCCGAAAATTCAATGGCTGTTTTAAAGAAAGAGGCGATCTAATGCAAACAATTACTCTGCACTCTTTTAATGGCGGTGTTCATCCACAACAAAACAAACACCAGTCTACGCAAACGCCTATTGCACAACTGCCAATACCTGCTCAATTAATTGTTCCGGTTGGGCAACACATTGGCGCACCTGCAGACGTGATTGTTGCGGTAGGCGATGAGGTTTTAAAAGGCCAATTAATGGCTAAGCCTAGGGGGTTTGTCAGTGCAGCCATTCATGCACCCACCTCGGGTAAAGTCGTCGCCATTGAACAGCGTGAATTACCCCACAGTTCGGGTCTGCAAGGCACCTGTGTTGTTATAGATACTGATGGCCAAGATCAATGGTTAGCAGAAATTGCGAATGGGTCGCAAGCGATCAGCAACTATTTAAACGCTGACCATGCGGTATTGGTTAAGCGTATTCGAGACTGGGGCATTACGGGCATGGGCGGCGCTGGCTTCCCGACGGCGGTAAAAATGGCCGTAAAAGATAAACACATTGAAACGCTGATCATTAATGCCGCCGAGTGCGAACCGTATATTACTTCTGATGATATGCTGATGCGTGAACGAGCACTGGAGTCGATGCTTGGCATTCAAATTCTAATGAAGCTTACGGCAGCGGATAACTGTTTAATAGGCATCGAAGATAATAAGCCTGAAGCGATTAAGGCGATGGAAGCTGCGCTGCATAAAGTGCACGGTGAACATCATATTTCGGTTGTCACGATTCCGACTAAATACCCCTCTGGCGGTGAAAAACAGTTAATTGAAATTCTCACGGGCAAAGAAGTGCCAAGTGACGGTATTACTGCAGACATCGGTATTGTTTGCCAAAATGTGGGGACGTGCGCAGCCGTTTATGATGCGGTCGCAAAAGGTAAGCCGTTAATTTCTCGTATCACAACCATTACGGGGGAATCCGTTGAACACCCGCAGAATGTGGAAGTATTAATCGGCACGCCGGTAAAACACTTATTAGCGTTTGCGGGTTTTAAACAAGAAGTCAGTTTATTCCAGAAGCTGCTAGGCTCACTCACTCAAACAACGCAATCTGATAGTAAGCCGCGTGTCATTATGGGCGGCCCGATGATGGGCTTCACGTTAAGCAGTGATGAGTTACCCATATTAAAATCCAGCAACTGCATCCTAACACCCAGTCAAAAAGAACTGCCCGCTAACGATATGGCGTCTGCTTGTATCCGTTGTGGTTTATGCACCGAAGCTTGCCCTGCTGATTTATTACCTCAGCAGCTGTATTGGTTTAGTAAATCGGGTGAGTTGGATAAAGCTGAGCAGCATAATATTGCCGATTGTATTGAGTGCGGTGCCTGTTCGTATGTTTGCCCCAGTCAGATTCCATTGGTGCAATATTATCGACATGCTAAAGGCGAAATTAAGGAAGAGCGTGCAGCACACCAAAAATCTGAACGTTCAAGAGTTCGCTTTGAAGCACGCCAAGATCGCTTAGATCGTGACGCTGCTGAAAAAGAAGCGAAACGCCAAGCACGAACCGCCGCTGCTGAAAAAGCACAAGCTGCGAAAAAGCTGGCCGCACAAGCCTTGCAAGATCAAGAAGCCATCGCTGCAAAAGATGACGTTCAGACCAATGAAACCGCTACGGCGCCCGTGAAAAAAGAAATCTCTCGCGACGATATCGAAAAGAAATTACGCGCTCAGCAAGATCGTATTGATAAAACTCAACAACGCTTTCAGCTAGCCCAAGAGCAAGGTTCAGAGACTTTGCCAGCATTACAGAAAGGCTTAGATAAACAAATGCAAAAATTAAAAGAGCTAGAATCAGACTTGGCTCAGTTTGATAAGGCAGGTGTATAAAGATGGCTTTTGTTAATATCACCTCTCCTCATGCTCACGGTGGGAATACCACCAGCCGTATTATGCTGTTGGTTATTCTGGCGACGGTGCCTGGTATTATTGCGCTGACTTACTTTTTTGGTTGGGGTAACTTAATTAACATTGCTCTGGCCAGTGTCACCGCACTGTCGTGCGAAGCGATCGTTTTAAGGATTCGTAAACGACCGGTTATGTTTGTTTTAAAAGATAATACGGCGTTATTAACCGCTGTGTTGTTGGGCATTGCTTTACCCCCTTTTGCACCTTGGTGGGTAACGGTCGTTGCCGTCAGTTTTTCAATGATTTTTGCTAAGCACCTTTATGGGGGCTTAGGTAATAATCCTTTTAACCCGGCGATGGTCGGCTATGCCTTGGTATTGATTTCTTTTCCTGTGCAAATGACCACGACATGGGCGAGCCCTTTCTTTTTGAATCAAGACATACTGAGTGCTGGGCAAACACTTTCTTTGGCCGATACGTTGAGTGTTATTTTTTCAAGTGCTCCCGCACTCACCGATGGTTACTCGGGTGCTACGCCACTTGATACGTATAAACATTTGGCAAAAAATGAAACGGCTATTGAAATTCTGCAAGGGCCCTTATTTGCTGATGCGACTTCGGGTGGCTCCGCCAGCAATTGGTTTGCGGGCGGTTGGGAATTTGTAAACATCGCGTTTTTAATCGGTGGTTTAGCGTTATTAGCCCTACGTATTTTTACTTGGCATATTCCGTTTAGTCTATTAGCCGCATTGGGGACATGCTCTATGATATTTGGCTGGGATGCTGATTTGTATGTCCCTTGGTCATTGCACATTTTTACCGGTGCAACCATGCTGGGCGCTTTCTTTATTGCGACAGACCCGGTGAGTGCATCGACCACGCCCTTAGGTAAAATAATTTTTGGTGCGGGTATTGGTATTTTAATTTTTGTCATTCGTACTTGGGGGGCTTACCCTGATGCAGTCGCCTTTGCGGTATTGCTGATGAATTTTGCAGCACCGTTAATTGATACATATACACAGCCTCGAACCTACGGCCATGACAAAGCCAAGCGAGGTTTGCTTGTAAAAGAGAGTACCTCTGCAGCCGCAAGCTCTTCAACTGACCCATCAAGCAAGGAGGGTTAATGATGAAAGAAACTCTTACAAAAGATATTTGGACATCGATTCGTGAAAATGCGATCGGCCTTGGTTTGTTTGCCATTGTTACTGCAGGATCTATTGGGATTGCGCAAGTGGTCACCAAAGAAGACATTGCAAAAAATGTTCAAATCGCACAAGCAAAAGCCTTGCACGAAATTGTGCCGGAAGGTTCATATGATAACGATTTATTAAACGATACGATTCCTCTAGCTTATGACGGCGTTCATACTGAATTTAATGTCCGTTTATTAGGCCCGATCGCTGACGATGCGGTGGTATATATCGCTCGTAAAGAAGGCAAAGCGCATACAATTATTTTACCGGTCACTGCCCCTGATGGTTATACCTCTAATATTGATATGATTGTCGGCATTAAGTTAGACGGCAGCTTGGCCGGTGTTCGGGTGATTAATCATAAAGAGACTCCCGGACTAGGGGATAAAATTGAAGCGAAAAAGCATCCTTGGATTCTGCAATTTCAGGGTTTGTCTTTAACGAACCCAATCGAAAAGCTGTGGGAAGTTAAAAAAGACGGGGGCGAATTCGACCAATTTACAGGCGCAACCATTACACCCAGAGCGGTTGTGCGCTCTATTCGCTTAGCGCTGACTTTTTTCCAGAAACATGGCAAAGAGATAGCCGCAAACAATCAGCAAGAGGATATTACACATGGCGAATAAATCCTTACAAGAGATCACGTTAGACGGTCTCTGGAAAAACAACCCAGCCCTCGTTCAACTATTAGGTCTGTGCCCTCTATTAGCCGTTACTGGGACGGTGGTGAATGCTATTGGATTGGGCTTGGCGACTATTTTAGTGCTAGTAGGTTCTAATATTGCGGTCTCTCTTATTCGTAATCACGTAGCCGATGCGGTGCGACTGCCAGCCTTCGTGATGATCATTGCTTCTTTCGTGACAGTTACTGAGCTGGTTATGCAGGCGTTAACGTATGAGTTGTATCAAATTTTAGGCATCTTTATTCCACTCATCGTCACTAATTGCGCGATTTTAGGACGAGCGGATGCCTTCGCCAGTAAAAACGGCATCATTCCTTCTGCCGTCGATGGTTTAACCATGGGCCTTGGTTTTACGGTGGTCTTAATTTTATTAGGGGTGATTCGTGAAGTAATTGGCCAAGGTACGCTGTTCACCAATATGGATTTAATCTTTGGTGAAATGGCCATCAATTGGCAGATTGTTATTTTTAACGATTACCCCGATTTCTTATTTGCCATTCTGCCACCCGGAGCTTTTGTAGCGATGGGGTTAATTATTGCCGTTAAAAACTTAGTTGATAATTACCTAGCAGAAAAGGCCGCTGCTAATAAAGCAGCGATTGAAGTAGGCTCTAAGCGTGCTCGTGTAACCGGTAAAATCAGTTAACACTTACTTTTACTCACCAAGCCATACATTCTGTTACTGGTAAATTGGTAAATATCTCCGATACTGAATACTCAAGGACCGAGAGTTCAGTATATGCAAACCAACCAAAGTATTTCCCCAGCCGCGTTTTTAACAGCGGCTCGAGTTCTGTTGAGCGTTACACGCCCATGGTTTATCGTTGTCTGCCTGCTTATTTCCGCGGTTATGCTTCTTCCTACCACAATTCAGCTTGATGACCGCTATCAGGTTCTTTTAACGTATCTGCCTTACGGCTTAGGCATGTTGGTTATCGTATTAGGCCAGCAGTTTGTGCAAGGTCGTATCGCGATGGCGGGGGTTAATCTTTTAATAGGGTATGCCATTATACAATCTCAGCTTCAAGCACCGCTTGAACAAGATATTGTAGGGGCTTATTTCACTATACTGAGTATTTTCTGGCCAGTGAATTTCTTTATCATTTACTGGTTACCTGAACGAAAACTTGTTTCTCCTTTAGGCGCATTTTTAATGACGCTTATTAGCGTCCAAATTGTAGGTGCCTATTTACT
>JBNMPQ010000228.1:0-5080 GCA_051276935.1 Oleispira sp.
TAATCGAGCGACTATTACTTTTAGCTTCGATTGAGAATCAGCAGCACCAGGTTTTCAAAAATATTGATTTAGAACATTTAATTGATGATGAAATTCAGTCATTTCATGGCTTATTAGCGGCTAAAAATATTCGTATAGAGTTGAGCAAGTCTGTGGGTTTTGAGAGGCATGTTTATGGTGATGAATTTTTATTGCGTATGGCGGTGAGAAACTTATTGGATAATGCTATTGATTTCAGTTTTAAAGATGTGGTGCTTAAAGTTTGTTTAAAAAGCACTCAAGCCGATATCGAGTTACGGGTAATTAATCAAGGCAGTATCATTCCAGAATATGCTCTGCCGCGTTTATTTGAACGTTTCTTTTCGACGCCTAGACCTTCAACAGGGCGGAAAAGTTCTGGGCTTGGATTATGCTTGGTACATGAGATTGCGCATTTACATGGAGGGGCAGTGAGTTTGAATAATACACTGATAACCTCTGGCCACGATCAGTCGGTTTCAGCTGTTGAGGCAAAATTAATAATAGCTAAATAAGCTAGTCAACCTTAGAGGCAACCAGCCTCCAAGGTTTTAATATTCAGTTTCTAATATTGAGACCTATACCACTACAACTTAGCTTGGCTATATCTCATAGATAGTATCAGAGGATAGCTTATCAATTTTCTCTTGCAGTTCATTTGCGTTCTTATACGAAGGGTAGAGATGTAAATAGCGCTGGTAGTAGGGAATGGCAAGAGACGGTTTCCCCAGTTTCACCATTATATCTCCTAGGTTTAAATAGATAGGTGTACGCTTAGGGTCTAGTTCTACTGTGCGGTAATACCAGATAAGGGCTTCATCATTACGACCTAATTTATCTAATACAAAACCATAGTTATTCACAATGTTAATGTTATAGGGATTAAGTTTAACGGCTTTAGACCATTTCTTTTCCGCTGCGATTAGGTCGCCTTTCTTATACAGTTTTAATGCTTCTGCGTCCGCCTTATGCGCAGCCTGAACACGTTTGTTATCTTTTAATGAAATAGTGCTTTCGGTTGCTGTTTCCTTATTAGCACTGCGTGTTTTTTGCAGCTCTAATGGGCGCTCAATATCAGTGGATAGGTTATCAGTATTAGCAGCTAATACCTGAACTTGCTCCTGCTTCGCTTGATTCGCTTCTTGTTGGCTGCGCTTTTTTGTATTTTGATTTAACTTAAAAACAAAGTCTCCGCCTTGGCTACCGAGTAGGTTACCGAAAGCAGGGGTTTGTGGCGCATAGCTGGCAACGACAGGAGATACATAGGTGCCTATTTCAGAAGCGGTAATATAGCCGTTATCATCGGAATCGGCTTTACCATCGAGCGCCTGAAGAAGTGTCCAAGTGAAGATGGAATGTCCACCAGGGCCACCATCGGATACTTCTTGGTCAGCGCCGCCGGCGGTAATGATTTGACGAGCTGTACGATTAGTAATGTGTTCTAGGTAATTGTAATTTTGCTTACCACCACTGCCAGCACGGGTTAATGCTAGGCCGCTGTAACAACTGTCCATAACAAAATAGACGTGTTTTGCAGGAATCAAAGAAGAGAAATCATTCAGCATACTCATGCTGATACTCTTCGTTTGAAATTTATCGAACTCGGCATCAACTGGAATTAAATAGCCTAAATTGCTACCGCTGGGCAATTCTCGAGTAGCGCCATGGCCGGCATAGAAAATGAATACTCGATCATCTTTACCAATCTTCTTCGGGTCGGCTAAGGTATAGCCTAGGACTTCAGCGATGTTATCGCGGGTTGCTTTTTCATCATACAATTCAATAATGTTTTCTTTTTCAAAACCGAAATTTTCATGCAGTTTTTGCGCAATACTTGTGGCATCGGATACTGCGTAGTCTAGTTTTGGCCAATGTTGATATTTATTTACGCCAATGACAACCGCCCAGCTCTTTTTATACAGCTCAGGTGCTTCGGCTTCAGGTGGTTTAGGTATGCCGCTATGGCCTTGTGTGAAGGGAGAACCATCGACGGTGACTACACGATATCCTCGCAGGGCTAAGCCCTCTAATAATGCTGGCAGTGCATTGACTGTTTGTTTATGAATATCATGAAATAACAAAATGCCACGCTTTTTCTTGTCTAGCAGTTTAAAGACACGTTCGTTAATCGATTCAGGAATGGGGTCGGCCCAATCCATAGAGTCTACGTTCCACATAATGTTGGATAGACCCTGTTCTTTAGCAATAGTTTCTAGTTCTTGGTTTTTTGAGCCGTAGGGAGGTCGGAAGAGGTAGTTATCAAAACCGGTTGACGTTTTAATCAACTTATTGGTATCGGCTAGCTCTGATATTTTCTCTTCAGTACTCAGTTTAGTGAGCTCTTTATGACTAAAGCTATGATTCGCGAGAATGTGGCCTTCATTCGTAATTCGCTTAATAATTGCTTTATTACGTTTATGTAGCTTAACTTCACCTTTTACTGAACCAAGATTTTTTCCTACTGCAAAGAAATATCCTTTTACACCGTAAGTATTTAATGTGTCTAATATTTTTGCCGTTCTTAAACGGTGAGGGCCATCGTCGAAGGTCAATACCACGGTTTTTTCAGGTAACCCGTTGCCCCAAATTAAGGGAGCTAACTTGCCTGTTAGTTGATCCTTTTTATCTTTAACTAGACTGCTTCCACGTGTTTTTTCAAAGTTTAATGTCGGATTTTTCTCTACTTCATCTAGCAGTTCTTTGTCTGTATATAGACTTTCTAATTTAACAATATAAGCGTTCCAGAGTTCTTTAGCGCCACGTTGTTTTCCTAGTTTGTTTAATACTCTGCGGTATTCTTCTCGATATAAGTCGGTTAAACGATTGATGTCTGCATTAATTTGTTTGAGCGGAATTAAGCCTTGGCTAGGTACTTTTCTTTCTTGTTCTAGCATTAATAATTCATCGGCTAGATCAGAGAAAGCGAGTTTATCACCTTCTAATAAAGTGCTGGTATTTTTATAATAAGCGATGAATTTTTGTGTGATGGGTAATAGCTGTTGACTACCAATGTTTACCGACTCTTGCTCCGCTTGAGAAAATATTTGCTCAAGATAATGGTTTTTATGCTCATAAAAATTACGCGCACTGTACACATGCTTATCTAATGGGTCGAGTTCTTTTGCATTTTCTAGTAGTAGTAGCATCTTTTGGTGGGCTACAACTAAAGTATTAAAGTTATCTTTTGCAAAGGTTAAGTTACTTATAAAAAGTAAGAATACAAATAGCGGTAAGGTTATGAGTTTTGTCATTAGGCCATCAGTTATTAAAAATTTATTAAGAGGATACTAACTAATAATACTCATATGTAAATGCAATACGGTTTTTTATAGGGTGCAGACGAGGTAAATCTGTCTATTAGCTATTGTGATGGTATTTATTTGAAGCTTACTCCATATCTAACATACTGAATGTCATAAAAAGACATAGATTTGCGATAGTTGGTCATTTACCTGCACCGACTTCCGCCCTATATTGGATGCATAAATTAAAGCTCCCAATTTTAGACACTCTAATGTTCATATCCTTACTATATTAGAGTGATCAAACCGTATTTAACACCGATTCAAAAGGTTAGCAGAATGACACAAATTCAAAATCCGCATTATCCACATTTAATGGAGCCATTAGATCTTGGTTTCACGACGTTAAAAAACCGCGTCATCATGGGTTCTATGCACGTTGGTCTAGAAGATCGTCCTTGGCACTTTGATGAGATGGCCGCGTATTTCGCAGAACGTGCTCGTGGTGGTTGTGCTTTGTTAGTGACCGGTGGTTTTTCTCCAAATCGCGCTGGTGATTTATTACCGTTTGGCTCTAAGTTGATGCATAACTGGCAGGTTCACTTTCACAAGAAAGTAACGAAGGCCGTTCATGCAGAAGACGGTAAGATTTTACTGCAGGTTCTTCATGCTGGGCGTTATGGTTATACCCCATTGAACGTTGCACCTTCTGCCATTAAGTCGCCGATTACGCCGTTTAAGCCTAAAGAACTTAGTTCTAAGCAAATTACCAAGACGATTGCTGATTACGTTCGCTGCGCTAAATTAGCTAAGAAAGCGAATTACGATGGTATTGAAATTATGGGCAGTGAAGGTTACTTCATTACTCAGATGCTTAATAAACGCACCAATAAACGTACTGACGAATGGGGTGGTTCTTACGAGAACCGTATGCGCTTCCCTATCGAGGTTGTGCGTCAGATACGTGAAGAAGTCGGTACTGATTTTATATTGATGTTCCGTATGTCGATGCTGGATTTAGTCGATGACGCGTCTGATATTTTAGAAGTCATTGAATTGGCAAAAGAATTAGAAAAAGCAGGCATTAATATTATTAATACCGGTATTGGTTGGCACGAAGCGCGTGTTCCTACCATTGTTACGTCTGTTCCTCGTGCTGCGTTTGCTGATATCACTGGCCGTGTTAAGAAAGAATTAAGTATTCCTGTTGTTGCGTCTAACCGTATTAATATGCCAGATATTGCCGAAGATATTATTTCGACGGGCAAGGCCGATATGGTTTCTATGGCGCGTCCCTTTTTGGCTGATTCTGAGTGGGTTAATAAAGCTGCTGAAGGTCGTGCAGATGAAATCAATACGTGTATCGCCTGTAACCAGGCATGTTTGGATCATACTTTCCAAATGAAGCGTGCGAGTTGCTTGGTTAACCCGCGGGCGGGTCATGAAACCAAGTTGCTTTATACCCCCGTTTCAAAGGCTAAGAAAATTGCCGTTGTCGGTGCCGGACCTTCAGGTTTAGCGTGTGCAACGGTTGCTGCACAGCGAGGCCATAAAGTGACGTTATTTGAAGGCCGAGATGTCATTGGTGGTCAGTTTAATTACGCCAGCAAGATCCCAGGCAAAGAAGAGTTTACTGAAACGATTCGTTACTTTCTAAAACAAATCGAAGTATTGAATATCGATTTAAAATTAAATACTTATGCGAATGCTGCTCAGTTAAAAGCTGACGGATTTGATGAGGTTGTAATCTCTTCAGGTGTTGCTCCTCGCGTTCCAGATATGCCGGGTATTGATCATGAAAAAGTGGTGACTTACCAGCA
>JBNMPQ010000229.1:0-5070 GCA_051276935.1 Oleispira sp.
TAGATATGGCGGTGTTTGATCATCAACCCCCTATGCATCAAGGTCGTCGCATTAAACTAAAATATGCTCATGCCGGTGGTTATAATCCACCTATTATTGTTATTCATGGCAATCTAGCGAAAAATCTCCCACTTTCTTACAAGCGTTATTTAATGAATTACTACCGTAAATCGTTAAAAATTATGGGTACGCCAATAAGAATTGAGTTTAGAGAAACCGCTAACCCGTTTGCGGGTAAGAAAAAGCTCAACTACACCGAGCAAAAGAAAATGGCACGTCTAACACAAGGTTATAAGAAAGACTAAATCACTATTTTGATGTAAAAGTTGATGATAACATTAGCTTTTTTACGAAAAAATATAGTTAAAATAGAGAGAAAGCATATTGATTTCATGATAGTATTACACTACTGTGAAATTGTCGACTGACTTTTTTTATTATCTTTTATTTCATTTAAATTAAATATTGTTGGAATTTATGCCTGATAATCCTATAAAAGTGCCAGTGCTTGGGCGATTAAGTCGCAATATAGCGTTATTAAATCCAGGTGCAATTGTCACATTAGATATGACAACTCCTACCGGTCAACGTGGTAAGTTTCGTTCAGTTTTTATCGGCTACATGCCAAAAAAATACGTTTTAGTACAATTCCCTGACAGCTCAAAGTTGGGCAGTTTTGCACAATACGTAACCCAAGGTATAGGCGTAACAGTTCGTGGGTTAATTGAAGGTCATGAAGGCGCTGTAGTCGCCTTTATTTCTAATATTAGGCAAACGATTCAAATTCCATCACGTATTATTGTGCTTGATTTTCCACGTGAAGTCCGCTTACAAAACCTACGCTCCTCGATGCGCATTGAGACCTATATCAAAGCAAAAATCAAGGTGAAAGATGAGTATTGGGTCTCAGTAATATCTAATATTTCAGTTTCTGGCTGTCAGATTATGATTACTAATGGCGAGAAACTTATCTTAACTGAGGATAAGCCAGTGGAAATCATTATTGAAGCTTTTCAAGACTTAAAAAACTTGAAACTAAATGCTGAAATTTGTAACACCAAAACCCAAGTTGATGGTGTTATGCTTGGTGTTAAATTTGATGATTCGAGTAAAGTCGAAGTGAACAGTCTGCTTCAACAGGCGGTTATTTCACCGCATTAATATACTTGCACCGCTATAACCTTGGCGTCTATTACACCATCTGAAATTTCTACTTTAATGGTATCCGCGATATTTATATCTTTGGTACTTTTAAGCATTTGTCCCTGTTTATCACGAGTAATACTGTAACCTCGAGCAATAGTTGCTAGTGGACTTACCATATGAAGTTGTTCGCATTGATGGGCAAAACTTGCTCGCTTGGCTATTAATAAGCGCTGCTGTGCACCAATAAGTTTTGTGTTGAGTTGAGTCGCCTGTTGCCGGTTTTGTTTTATGTAGTTTAATGGTGAGGCATTGAGTAGTCGCTGTTTAAGGTATTGAGGCTTATGCTTCAGTTGGTTTATCGCTCGGATAATTAGCCCTTGCAAACGCATACTCAGTTCATCTGACTTTTGCTGTTTATTTTGTAATTGTTGCTCGGGATGCACTTGAGCTAATCTATGGTTTAAATTGGTTAGCGAATGATGTGAGCGCTTGAGTTGTTGCTTAAGCGCTAAGTGGGCACGACTGAGTAATTCAGCGACTTTATTAATACGCTCGTCAACGTCAACAGAGACTATTTCCGCTGCTGCAGAAGGTGTTGGCGCTCTTAGATCGGCAACATAGTCAGCTAAGCTTGTATCAATCTCATGTCCAACAGCACTGATGGTTGGCAAGCTTGACTGGAAAATGGCGCGAGCGACTACTTCTTCATTAAAGGCCCATAAATCTTCCAGCGAACCACCGCCACGACCAATTAATAAAACGTCAACTTCATTACGTTCATTGGCTAAGTTAATCGCTTGGGCAATCTCATATTTAGCGTGCTCACCTTGTACTAACACCGGATAAATAATCACCTTTATTAATGGATTTCTTCGCTTTAATACTGTGATGATATCTTTGACCGCAGCACCTGTAGGAGAGGTGACAATGCCAACAGTTTGTATTAACTTAGGAATGGCTTGTTTGTGGTGCAGTTCGAATAAACCTTCACCGTGTAGTTTGTCTTTTAATAATTGATATTGCTGTCTTAACAGTCCATCACCCGCTGATTCCATTTGTTCAATAATCAACTGGAAATCGCCTCGCGGTTCATACAAGGAAACTTTAGCGCGCACTAATACTTGTTGACCATTTTTTGGTTGTATTCTTACCCGACGATTATTGCCTTTGAACATAGCACAGCGCACTTGTGATTTTTGATCTTTTAAGGATAAATACCAATGGCCAGAGCTTGCGGCAATAAAATTGGATATTTCGCCACATAACCAGACGGTATTTAACTCACTTTCTAAGATAAAACGTACTTTTTTAGTGAGTTCACTTACTTGTAGAATGTGCTGTTGAGCCATAAATACTTTACTTTTTTTGTTGTGAAGGGGTAATAATTAGGTAATTGCCAAGTATTATATATTTGTTTAGACCGGCATCGGCAGTTTATTTTCGATTAATTGCAATTTTAAGTTTACCTTAGTAGGGAAAACGGTTAAAATTCTGCCGCAATATTTCCTCCCTAACCACTCACTTTAGAGAGATGTTGCGATGCTAAGAATTGCTCAAGAAGCGTTAACCTTTGACGATGTTTTACTGGTACCTGCCCATTCTACGGTACTGCCCCATACTGCCGATTTAAAAACTAAATTAACTCGAACGATAAATTTAAATGTACCTATGATTTCTGCGTCGATGGACACAGTGACCGAAGCGCGTTTAGCCATTACCTTAGCACAAGAAGGTGGCATTGGGTTTATCCATAAAAATATGACCATAGCTGAACAGGCCAAGAATGTTTCTCAAGTTAAGAAATATGAAAGTGGTATTGTTTCAGATCCCGTAACAGTCAACCCAACTGCGAGTATCGAAGATACTATGCGCCTAGCGGATGAACTTGGCTTTTCTGGTTTTCCTGTTGTTGATGAAAAAAATAAGTTGATTGGTATTATTACCGGCCGCGACTTACGTTTTGAAACAGACTTAACAAAACCAGTTTCAGCATTGATGACTATAAAAGACAAATTAGTGACGGTCAAAGAAGGTGCGTCACGTGAAGAAATTTTAAGTTTAATGCACGAACATCGCATTGAAAAAATTCTTATGGTTGATGACGCCTTCACACTAAAAGGTTTGATCACAGTTAAAGATTACCAAAAAGCTGAAAATAAACCTAACGCTTGTAAAGATGAATTAGGCCGATTACGCGTTGGTGCTGCTGTTGGTGTTGGTGCGGGTACCGATGAGCGTATAGATGCACTTGTTGCTGCTGGAGTCGATGTATTATTGATTGATACCTCTCATGGTCACTCACAAGGTGTACTTGACCGTGTTGCTGAAACACGTGCCAGATATCCTGATTTACAAATTATTGCGGGAAATGTTGCTACTGGCGCTGGTGCTAAAGCATTAGCTGATGTTGGAGTTGATGCAGTAAAAGTTGGCATAGGCCCAGGTTCTATTTGTACTACCCGTATTGTTACTGGTGTCGGTGTACCACAATTGACCGCTATTTCTAATGCGGTTGAAGCCTTAAAAGGTACGGGCATTCCCGTTATCGCCGATGGGGGGATTCGTTTTTCTGGTGATATTGCTAAGGCACTAGTGGCAGGCGCGCACTGTGTGATGGTAGGCAGCATGTTGGCAGGCACTGAAGAATCGCCAGGTGAAGTAGAGCTTTATCAAGGTCGCTACTACAAATCATATCGCGGCATGGGCTCTTTAGGCGCCATGAGCCAAAAAGAAGGCTCAAGTGACCGTTACTTCCAAAAATCAGATGGTGAAGCCGACAAACTAGTACCGGAAGGAATTGAAGGCCGTGTCGCTTATAAAGGTCCTGTTGCCGCCATTATCCACCAACAAATGGGCGGCTTACGCTCATCAATGGGCTTAACTGGCTCAGCGACAATTGAAATAATGCGCACTAAGCCTGAATTTATGAAGATTACTTCTGCTGGTATGGGTGAGTCGCATGTGCATGATGTAGCCATCACTAAAGAAGCACCCAACTACCGTATGGGTTAGCGCTATTGAATTTATTGTCGGCCAACCTTGGCGTTGTAAGTGCTCACTTAGGAAACTAGGCTCCGCGCTAGCACCTTGAACTAGGACGGCAATATTATCAATTAAATAGTGATAGAAAGTATAAAAATTGATGCAGGCGAATACCTCATCGAAAAAATTCAAATAGGCTGAGCAGTAACTCATATAGAGCGAGCGCTCAGCCTGTTCACTTTATATATTTAATAATAAAAGTAGGAAAACAACATGAGTAAAGACATTCATGATCACCGCATACTCATATTAGACTTCGGTTCACAATACACCCAGCTCATTGCTCGTCGTGTCCGTGAAATTGGCGTCTATTGTGAATTATGGGCTTGGGATGTTACAGAAGAACAACTGAAAGCGTTTAATCCTACCGGTATTATTTTAGCTGGTGGACCTGAGTCGGTTACTGAGCATAATTCACCACGTGCGCCAGAATATGTGTTTAATGCCGGTGTACCTGTTTTAGGTATTTGCTATGGTATGCAAACCATGGCTGAGCAATTAGGCGGCAGCGTTGAAAGCTCTGAGCAGAAAGAATTCGGTTATGCTGCGGTTGAGGTTATTACTAAATCTGCACTCTTTAATGCCATTGAAGATCACGTCAGTGAAAACGGTAATGCCTTGTTAGATGTCTGGATGAGCCATGGTGATAAAGTATCAGCTATTCCTGCAGGCTTTATTACGATTGCACAAACCCCTAGCTGTAAATATGCCGCAATGGCCAATGAAGAGAAACAATTTTACGGGGTGCAATTTCACCCTGAAGTGACTCATACCAAGCAAGGTTTACGTATTCTTGAGCATTTCGTGGTTGATATTTGTCAATGTGATAAGCTTTGGACATCAGCGTCAATTATTGAAGACGCGATTACTAAAATGAAAGCG
>JBNMPQ010000230.1:0-5067 GCA_051276935.1 Oleispira sp.
AGGGTATTGTTAAAATTAATGTCTAACGTTTCGCAATAATCTTTCAATGCGCCTTGATCGGCTTGAGCGCCATACCAGCTTGCGTTGATTTCAGGCATACCAATGTTGGCATTGAAACCTTTACGGCGTAAAAAAAGAGCTTTAGCCATAGCGCTGGCGATTCCAGGCGTATTATGAAATTCAAGATTGATTGCAGACATGTTGAGACCCTTGTTGATGAACCTAATGATATTTTCGCCAGTTTATCAGAAAGCACGTGGCCATGAATCATTTTAGGTCGGTAGGGTATTCGTTCGGTTTTTCTTCGGCATTAATGTGTTTATCAAATGTGCCCACATACAATACGGGTGAAGCATCAATATGCTGTGCATCCATCATCGCTGCAACGCGCTGCAGCGATGAAATAATCATCGTCTGTTCCCAATCTTGTAAATCTGCGTATTGGCGAGCAAATTGATCTTGCAAAGGAATCGGTGCACTTTTCAACGTTTCAATCGCTGCGTCTGTTAAATGTGCATGTACCTTGCGCTTATCTGAAATGGAACGCTGTCGATAAACCAAGCCGCGCTTTTCTAAGCGATCAATGATCGTCGTGACCGTTGCCTGGCTTAAGCTCATATTATTGGCAATCTCACCAATAGTAACCTCGCCATTGTCACGAATCGTTTGCAACAGCAAGATCTGTGGTGCGGTCAAACCCGTCGTTTTGGCAAGGTGTTTAGAGTGTAAGTCAGTGGCACGGATAACACGGCGCAAGGCCACTAAGACGGCTTCGATACTATTCAATTGCGAATCTCTGAAAATGAGTGAGTAAGACATTATCGACCTTTGGTACTAATAAATCCATTGATCTCTATCCAATATCTTATATTAGTTGGTCGGAAACTGCACTGGATATAAAATAATGTTTAGTGTACTATACTTCGGCATCTCAGGAATAGCATTGAGTTTGTGGATTTATTACGGCTTTATTACAATTCCTGAGCCATATTTGTCCATAGTGTCGATGTAATTAAATTAGAGTACTAATAATTAGAGTTTTAGTGGAGTCCCTTTAACTTGTCGAAAGAAATCGAATTACGAGTCCCCACCCTTTGCGATGGAATGAATGTCTACCGCTTAGTTGAGCGCTGCCCGCCACTGGATACCAATTCCAGTTACTGCAATATCCTGCAGTGTGGCCATTTTTCACAAACTTCAGTCGCGGCCGAAATGAACGGTGAGATTGTTGGCTTTATCTCCGCTTACCAAAAACCAGAACAACCAAATACCTTGTTTGTTTGGCAGGTAGCCGTCGATGAGAAAGCCCGAGGTCTTGGCTTAGCATCAAACATGTTGATGCATATATTACAGCGACCTCAATGCCAAGACGTGAATCGTTTAGAAACTACGATTACAGAAGATAATAAAGGCTCTTGGGCATTATTTGAACGACTTGCAAAAAAATTATCAACCGAGCTGACTTCATCAATCTGGTTAGAAAAACAGAAGCATTTTGATGGTCAGCATGAATCAGAGGCCCTCGTCTGTATTGGGCCATTCACTATTCAACAGGATACAATTTAAATATGAAAATTTTTAAAGAAATCGAATCAGAAGTACAAAGCTATGCACGTTCATTTCCCTGCATCTTCACCCGTGCTAAAGATGAGTTTATGTGGGATGAAGAAGGCAATCGTTATTTAGACTTTTTAGCCGGTGCTGGCACACTAAACTATGGTCATAACAACGACCACTTTAAAGATCACCTTGTTAAATACATCATGGATGATGGTATTACTCACGGCTTGGACATGCACACCAAAGCCAAAGGGGATTTTTTAAACACCCTTAATGAAAAAATTCTAAAGCCGCGTGACATGGAATACATGGTTCAGTTTACGGGACCAACCGGTACTAACGCAGTTGAAGCGGCCATGAAGTTGGCTCGAAACGTTACGGGTCAGCAAAACATCGTAACCTTTACCAACGGTTTCCACGGCGTAAGTTTAGGTGCATTGTCAGCAACCGGTAACTCTCATCACCGTAATGCAGCAGGTGTGAGTCTAACCGGTATTCACCGTATGCCATTTGATGGTTATTTAGGTGATGGCATCGATACTACTGAATACTTAGACAAGGTATTGTCAGATTCAAGCAGCGGTATTAACTCCCCGGCAGCGGTACTTGTTGAGCCAGTACAAGGCGAAGGCGGCGTTAACGTTGCCAGTATCGAATGGCTACAAAATCTAGAAAAAGTGTGTAAAAAGCACGGTATTCTATTGATTGTTGATGACATTCAGTCAGGTTGTGGCCGTACCGGTACTTTCTTCAGTTTTGAAGAATCAGGTATTAAGCCTGACATTATTACTATGTCTAAATCATTGAGCGGTTATGGCTTGCCATTCGCAGTCGTCATGATGAAGCCTGAATTAGATCAGTGGAAGCCCGGTGAGCACAACGGTACATTCCGTGGTAATAACCTAGCGTTCGTAACGGCAAAGCATGCGATCGATCATTACTGGAGTGATGATGCGTTTTCTAACGAAGTAAAAGCCAAAGGCGAATACGTTAAGAAGCAGTTGGCTGATATCGTCGGTCAATATGGTGAAGGCAACTTCAGCATGAAAGGTCGCGGTATGTTTCAGGGTATTAACTGCGTCAGCGGTGACATCGCTTCTAAGATCACTAAGAAGGCCTTTGAAAAAGGCATGATTATTGAAACCAGCGGCGCCGATGATCAGATCGTTAAGTTGTTCTGCCCATTGACCATTACTCAAGAAAACCTTGAGAAAGGTATTTCTATTCTTCGTGAGTCGATTAAAGAAGTCTGCTCAAAAGAAGACGAGATTCCTGAAGAAAAAGTCTATTTTCAAGCCAGCTAGGTTTGAATTTAGTGGCTTAAATGCCCAATACGCAATCGACGTTTAATGATATGAGCGATTGCGTATTGATTGTTATATTATTCTTGAAATATGTTTCACAGTAATTATATAGGTATCACATGATCGTTAGAAATTTAGCCGAAGCCAACCAAACCAATCGCAGAATTGTTTCACCTGACGGCAACTGGGAAAGTACGCGTTTACTGCTTAAAGATGACAACATGGGGTTCTCGTTTCACATTACGACCATTTACAAAGATGCAGATTTTCAGATGCATTACCAGAACCATCTGGAATCGGTTTATTGCATGTCGGGTCGTGGTGAAATTGTACGTTTAGAAGATGGCACTGTATTCCCTATCGAAACAGGCACGCTTTATATATTAGACAAGCATGACAAACACATTTTGCGTGCAACCGAAGAAATGACCATGGCGTGTGTGTTTAATCCACCGTTAAATGGCAAAGAAGTGCATAATAAAGAAGGCGCTTACGAGCTGGCGGCGGATACGATCTAATAATCTATTAATAAAGAGCCTTTAATTCGCTCTGTGTCACTTTCCAGAGCGAAATTTCTAAAACTATTATTAGGTTGAATTGATACATGAGCGAACATAATACACATACCATCGAAAAAATTGGTGGCACCTCAATGTCAGATTACGCATCTGTTCGTGACAACATTGTTTTAGGTGGCAATAGAAAAACACTTTTCCAACGCGTTTTTGTGGTATCCGCATATGGCGGCATTACCAACGAGTTGCTAGAACATAAAAAAAGTGGCCAGCCAGGGATTTTTGAACTGTTTGCCAACGGCATGGAAGATGATGCCTGGATGCAAAAGTTTGATGATTTAAAGCAACAGTTGTACGTCATCAACCAAAATCTATTCGGCGAAGCCCCTTTACTGGCAAAAGCTAATAAGTTTTTAGACGAGCGCCTAATGAATGCCAAGCAGTGCTTGCTTGATTTACAAAGCTTATGCCAGCACGGTCACTTCGAATTAGAATCCCATTTAGAAACCGTACGCGAAATGCTAGCCAGTATTGGTGAAGCACACAGCGCATGGAATACGGCCGAGTTATTACGCCGTGATGGTGTGAATGCGTGTTTTGTTGATTTAACAGGTTGGCGCACTAATAAACACATCTCTCTTGATGAGCGTATTCGTTTAGCCTTCGATAATATCGACCTAGATTCACAGTTGCCTATCGTAACCGGTTACGCTCACAGCGATAGTGGTTTAATGTCATCGTTTGACCGCGGTTATAGCGAAATGACCTTCAGTCGTTTGGCTGTTCTGACCGAAGCAAAAGAAGCCGTGATTCATAAAGAGTTTCACTTAAGCAGTGCTGACCCTCGTTTAGTGGGCGAAGACAATGCCGTGCCGATTGGTCGTACCAACTACGACGTCGCCGACCAGCTAGCCAGCTTAGGTATGGAAGCGATTCACCCGAAAGCGGCAAAAGGATTGCGTCAAAACAACATTCCTTTGCGCGTAAAGAATACGTTTGAGCCAGAGCATACCGGCACCTTGATCACCGGCGACTACATCAGTGATTCCCCTTGTGTAGAAATCATTGCGGGCTGTAAAGGCATTTTTGCGTTACAAGTATTCGACCAAGACATGTCAGGTAGCCTGCATGACTATGATCGAGAAGTACTGGCAATTCTTAGACGCTTTAAAGCGCACATCGTATCAAAAGATATTAACGCCAATACCATTACGCACTATTTATCTGCTAGTCTAAAAACAGTTAAGCGTATTCGTGCCGCGATTGAAGAAAAATACCCAACCGCCGAAGTTGATCAGCAAAAAGTGGCGATTGTCTCTGCGATTGGCAGTGACATGAAAATACCGGGTATACTAGCAAAAGCCGTGAAAGCCGTTGCGTCTAAAACAATCAGTGTACTGGCGCTGCATCAAACGATGCGTCAAGTAGACATGCAGTTCATCGTCAATGAATCTGACTATGAAGAAACAGTAAAAAGTTTACATACTTCACTCGTTGAAGTGCACGACCACGGAAGAGCAATATGCCTCGCATCATGACCCTCGTTACGCTATTTCTTTTGACTGCATTGCTTGGTTTCCAAGCCAATGCGGTAGAAGAAGTGATCTTAGCAACCCCAGCAGCAACCTCTATAGCCTCATCTGAAAAAGCACCCATAAAAAAAACAGCCTTTGAAGTCGGCAATTTAG
>JBNMPQ010000231.1:0-5047 GCA_051276935.1 Oleispira sp.
TGATTTAGAAAGCTTGACGCATACTAACAAGTGTTACCAATGCTTCGCCATCATCACCGTAGTCAACATGTTCAAATTCAAAGCGAACTGAACGGCTTTCTGAAGCTTGATACCAAACCTGACCATAGAAGTTTAACTTTAACTGACGAGCAGAAGCATCATCGTCTTCGCCTTGGCCAATACCCAAGTGAATATTAGTTTTTTCGTTCAACTGATACTGGCTCGAAAAAGACGTTGTATAAGTGTAATCATTTTCGTCTGTATCACGATCGGCACCACGGTAAGCAAAACCTAACTCTAAATCCTTGCTTACTTGCATTTTAGCACCGGCGCCAAAGATAGCAGGCTCAGTCACTAAGTCTTTCGCTGCTGCAATCGTAGTCGCGTTAGCAGATAATTTAGCCGTTTCTAAGTTAGCTTTTGCAGCATCACTTTCAGCGACTAAGTTTTGAACGTAGACCGCATTTAGGGTTACATTGCCAAGGGTAGTCGCACCCGCGACAGTAATACCGGTAATACCAGCGTCATTGGTTAGCTCATCAGTACCGCCAACTGTTGCTTTACGATCATCGTCGCCCACATGAAGTGCAACCGTTGCGGTTACTGGAGATGCTGCTCCCCAACCACCGCTACCGTAGGTATAGCTGATCATATTTGAATTACGGAAACCGTAAGCCATAGAACCCTTAAGCTCATCAGTTATATAAAAGTAAGTACCTAGACCTTGAGATTCCCCACGGTTTGTATTCCATGCGCTGTATGACATGAATGGAGACCACTGAGTACCGATTTTAAAGCTGTGCTCGCCTTTTTCTAGGCCTAACCAACCCAAACGAGTGCGTAATGCATTACCGCCACTTTCTAAAACGTTCGCGCGGAATTCCATTTTGTAAGTGCCTTTCCAGCCACCTTCAATTGCTTCTTCGCCTTTAATACCAATACGCGATTGCACGTTATTGGTTAAAGCAAATTCTTGTTCATCACTGTTTCCGTTTGGCGTATCACCACCGGCAAAAATATCGTCGCCATTGCTCAGACCCGATTCATTAAATTGTTCTAAACCAATATCCACAAAACCATATACATCTGCTGTCGGTGCTGCCATGGCAACATTTGAAAAAGCTGCACTGGCTATCGCTATTGCTAAAAGTGATCTTTTATTCATATTTTTATAACCTTAAATTCTACAATTTTAATCAGGCTTGTGATGAGTTAAAACACTCACCTCACTACACTGGCTATTTTTCAACCAACCTGCATCGACACAAAAACAGTACATGAAAGCTGACTTAATAGACAATCAATAATGTAACAATACAAGCTACTTATGTAACTAAATGTTATTTATCACTGTATTATTCTCCTCAATTAGCGATTTATGCTAGCTTTTAAATTGGTCTGTAGTGAAGAGGAAATGGTGTAAAGCTGACTATTTTAAGAATAATTAACTTTTATTATGCTATCTTTCTCAGCCAAATTTCTAACCTAGTGGTTAGAATTCTGAAATACTTTGTCATTATCTAAAAAGAAAGGACACCCAATGTCTTCTAATACAAGCATGCACGGCTTTTGGAAAAGCCGCTGGTTATTTATTTTAGCCGCGACAGGTTCTGCTGTTGGTCTCGGTAATATCTGGAAATTCCCATATATTACGGGTGAAAATGGAGGCGGTGCATTTGTACTAGTCTACCTATTATGTATATGCATTATTGGTATTCCAGTCATGATTGCAGAAGTATCTTTAGGTCGTATGGGTCGCCAAAGCCCCATTAATACAATGAAGGCTCTCGCACAAAAAGCCGGTGCGAATCCATTTTGGGCAAGTATCGGTTGGATGGGGGCTATTGCAGGCTTTCTAATTTTGTCTTTCTATTCTGTGATCGCTGGCTGGGCACTTTCTTATACTGTCGAAATGGCAAGTGGATCATTCGTCGATATCAGCGCAGCTGATTCAGGTAAAATATTTGGTAATTTGTTAGGCGATCCCACTCAACTAACCATCTGGCATACTGTCTTTATGATATTGACCATGGTTATTGTCGCTCGGGGTGTGAATGCAGGTTTGGAAAAAGCGATTAAAGTATTGATGCCCGCTCTATTCATTTTACTGTTTATTCTATTCGGCTATGCTTTGAGCTCTAGTGGTTTTTCTCAAGGTTTTGCGTTTATGTTCAACTTTGATTTCAGTAAACTCAGCTCTCAAAGTGTTATCGTTGCATTGGGCCATGCTTTCTTCACGTTAAGCTTAGGTTTAGGTGCAATTATGGCTTATGGCGCTTATATGCCTAAGAATACATCGATCGCTAAAACAGTCGTGATCGTTGCTTTCTTAGATACTGCCGTTGCTATTATGGCCGGTTTAGCTATTTTCCCAATCGTTTTTGCGAACGGCTTGGAGCCCAGTGCGGGTCCAGGTCTTCTATTCCAAACGTTACCGATTGCCTTTGGACAAATGAGTGCAGGCGTTATTTTTGGCACGATGTTCTTTGTATTGGTTTCTTTTGCAGCTTGGAGTTCTGCTATTTCTTTAGCCGAGCCGATCGTTGCATGGATGGTTGAAAAATATAAAATGGGGCGTGCAATAGCGGCCTTAATCATTGGCGCTTGTGCTTGGTTATTAGGTTTAGCGACGGTGTTTTCTTTTAACATTTGGTCTGAAGTGAAATTGTTTGATAAAACTGTTTTTGATTTATTAGACTTCGCAACAACGAACGTTATGTTGCCACTGGGCGGACTACTCATCGCACTATTCGCTAGCTGGACAATGTCTAAAACGACGATGATGAATGAAGTGGGCATCAATAACCCAATGGTATTTAAAGCTTGGCACTTCACGCTTCGCTTCTTAGCGCCTGCGGCTATTATTGCGGTATTGGTTAATGGTTTAATCTAAACAATAACCTTTATTAATGCGCAATAAAAAAGGGCGGGTCTATTAAAATAGATTCGCCCTTTTTTATTGATTACTTTAAAGTGCAATTCATAATTCAAACAATCCAATAATTTAAACGGCTTCCCCGACTTGAAACTGCAATTCTGCTAATCGGCGATACAACTCAGAACTCGCAATTAGTTCATCATGACTGCCCACATCCACCAGCTGCCCATTATCAAAAACTGCAATACGATCAACGTGCCGAACAGTCGCTAATCTATGAGCAATAATAAACGTTGTTCTACCTTTCATCAGTGCATCCAATGCCTTTTGCACATAGTGCTCACTCTGAGCATCCAATGCACTGGTCGCTTCATCTAATAATAGAATTTTTGGATCACGTAATATGGCACGAGCAATCGCAAGCCTCTGCTTCTGTCCACCTGAAAGTTTAACCCCTTGTTCACCCAAAAAGGATTGGTAACCCTCAGGAAGCTGTTCTATAAACTCTTGCGCATGGGCTGCTTTTACCGCAGCCAGTACGTCTTCTTTTGTCGCATCAGGGCGTCCATATTTCAGGTTATCCCAAACATTGGCACTGAATAAAACCGGTTGCTGAGGTACCAAAGCAAATTGGCTTCGCAATTCTTGTAAATCCCACTCTGTTAATGGCTTACCCGATATTTTAATGTCGCCACTTTGTGGATCACGAAAGCGCAATAGCAGATCAAATATCGTCGATTTACCGGCTCCCGATGGCCCAACAAGGGCAATGCTCTCACCCGCTTTTACCGCTAAATTTAATTTCTCAAGTGCATAGGTATTTGGACGCGAAGGATAAGCGTAGCTCATATTATTAAATTCAATAAGCGCTTCGCCATGAGATGCCAGAGAAACAGGCAATGTTTCTTCTGGTGATTTTATCTCTGCTTCAGTCGCCAGTAATTCTCGTATTCGCTCTGCCGCACCCGCCGCTCTTTGAACTTCGCCATACACTTCCGTTACTGCCGCAAGTGAACCAGCTACCATGATTGCGTAAAAAACAAACGCGGCTAAATCACCAGCAGATAGTTCACCCGCAATTACATCACTCCCTCCAACAAACAACATGCCAGCAACCGAGCCCATCACTAACATCATGACCAATGCAATCAATATTGCACGCTGGCTTATACGCTTTAAAGCAACCTCAAAGGCGCCTTCTGCCGCTTGGCCAAATTGCTCATTCACCATATCTTCGCGAGTAAATGCTTGCACGACTTTAATGTGTTGCAAACTTTCTCCTGCCCAAGCGCCGACGGTGGCAATTTTGTCTTGGCTATCGCGGGATAACTTTTTGACTTTACGGCCAAAATAAATCAACGGAAATATAATAAAAGGGACGACCAGTAGTACGATTAAGGTAAGTTTAATGTTACTGATAAACATCAAGGTCAAGCCGCCAATAAAGGTCAGGGCATTTCGTAATGCAAACGAAAAAGAAGAACCGATTACCGTTTGCAACAAAGTGGTGTCAGTCGTCACTCGACTCTGAATTTCCCCCGCTAGGTTGTCTTCAAAAAAGCTAGGAGGAAGGCTGATCAAGTGTCGGTAAAGCTTTTTACGAATATCAGCAACAACGCGCTCACCTAACCAAGACACCATGTAAAACCGAAAATACGCGCCAATCGACATAGCAAAAATAATAAGCCCAACCACGCTTAATGCGTTGGCTAAACCTACCGTTGACTGGGATGAAAAGCCTTCATCAATCATAAGCTTTACGCCCTGACCTAACGATAAGGTGAGAGTCGCGGTTGCGATGAGCGCAATAATTGCAACAACGAGTCGCATTCTATAGGGGCTAACAAACTGCCATAACCACAATAACATAATGAAATCTCTCTTAAGATTTTATAGAGATGGTGTTTCACACACGATTTTTCAATGTTCAGGTAATATTTTAAGTAATGCGTTGAACAATATTTAGATCAAAGGTTAGTCGAAACAGCGTATAATTAATTACTATTTAACACAGAATAAAACGTTTCATTCTTACTAATCTCTTAAATTTAAAGTATCAACTTCGGGAATACGATGCCCACTCTCTCTATACGATCTCTCGCCATCTTACTCGCAATGCTCACCGCAGTTGCGCCCTTTGCTGTCGATATGTATCTACCCGCAATGCAA
>JBNMPQ010000232.1:0-5032 GCA_051276935.1 Oleispira sp.
ATTAACCATTTTAACCCATAATGTGGCCGAAGTCGTGTTGATGGAAGGTAAGTATCATCAAATAAAACGCATGTTTGGTCGTTTTAGAAATCCGGTTTTAGCGTTGCACAGAAGTTCAGTGGGAAGCTTAGAGTTGGATGAAACTTTAGCGGCAGGGGAGAGTAGAGCGCTTAGATCATACGAAGTGAACTCGATTTTTAATGACTAGAAACGGTAACCCATTGCGCCAATATATTCCTCAAAATAAAATGACTGCGCTGCGGTACTTCCTTCGCTAGTCGTTAATACATCCCCTAGATTGGTATAGCCAAATTTAGCGAGCCCCCGGAAAAACCAGTTATGGAAGAACGTAAATTCAAATCCAGCTTTTACGGATGTTGCATAACCCGCTAAATGAAATTCATCGTTACGCTTATAATTCAACATTTTAACATTTGTTTTGGGCACCATTACTCCGATACCAGCACCTCCAAATAATGCAAAATCAAAGTCTTTTCCATGATTCCATAGTGAGTAGAAATACTCCGTTTCAGTAGAAATCATGTTTAAACCGTCAGTATGTTCAAAGCTTAAAAAATCACTGTTGATTTCTTTATTTTCTGCGTCAGGGTTAGATTTCTCAAATCCAGGAGTGTTTATGGTTCCGCTTATACTAACAATCTGCCCTTGTTCAACGACATATTTCATATGGTCAAAACCCAATGATACTGCCCAGTTATCGACAATAAAATAGCCAACCCGATAGTTGTACTGTGGAATGGTTAAATTAACGGGATTTAAGTAACGATCAAAAATTGATGAAGAGGTCACTTCATTCTGGCGGTCTTTAGCGGAGGTGTTATGCAGAGTGAAATCGTGGTCATCTCCTTTGAAGTGAATGTCACTGTCTGAGTATTGAGAGCGGTTCCAGCCCCAGTAGCCATACCATTGGCCCTTTTGTCGGATGTTCTCTTTGATTTCTTCTGCGCTGACGTGGTTAATTAAGGACAATAAACAGGCGATGATTACAATGGTTTTCAATATTTTTATCTAACATGTATGGGTTAAGTGTGCGCGGATGCTAACAGGTTGTCGTCGACTTAGACATACATAACGATGCTTATTGGTGGGGTGTGATTGAGACAAACTGTTTCGTTTTTGAGCACTAAAATTTAAAGAAAATGTTAATCGTTTATTTTAAGCCGAGTATCAAAAATCTCCCCACAAATACTGGAACACACTTAAGGCTGCAAGTGCGGCAGTCTCTGTGCGTAATATTCGCGGGCCAAGGGTCAGGCCTGTAAAGCCTTGTTGAATGCACAATTCTACTTCTTCATCAGTGATACCACCTTCAGGACCAACTAATAAGGCAACAGAGTCTGGGGTTTTGATTTCTGATAAAGGTTTTTGATTACGAGTATGCAGTACTAATTTGGTGTCAGCTGCTACGGATTTAGCCCATTCAAGATAGGTTATTGCCGGATGAATGGTTGGTATCGTATTGCGGCCGCTTTGCTCACAAGCTGATATTGAGACTCTTTTCCAATGTTCCATTTTCTTTTCTAAGCGTTCACCCTTAAGGCGAACATCACAACGTTCACTCCATAAAGGCGTTATGTCAGTAATCCCTAATTCAGTCGCTTTTTGTATGGTGAAATCCATACGGTCGCCTTTGGATACTACTTGACCCAAATGCAGAGGGAAACTCACTTTTGAATCAGTTGATAATATGTCGCTAATTTCGACCTGAGCATTCTTTTTATTAGCGACGGTTATGTGAGCTAAGTATTCACAGCCATCGCCATTAAATAAACGCAGCTCAGCCCCATCATTTAACCTTAAGACTTTTACCAAGTGGGTACTGGCTTGGGAGTCAAGATCGAGCTTGCACTTTAAAGCTAAATCTTCTGGAGTAAAAATGCGGGGTCGAATAGCCATAAAAATTCTTTATTAGTCAGTGTCTTTATTAATTAGGTCAGTACCCGTGTTTGCTCCGTGAGTATAAACAAACAACGATGATAAAGTCCTAATTATAAAGTGATAAGGCGATCGAGCATAATTAAAATAAAGATTAATAGTAAATAGAGAATAGAATAACGAAAAGTCTGCTGTGCACGTTTAGTCGTTTGTTCAATTAATAAGCGAATCGATAAATAAATGAATACACCATTGCAAAGCATAGTGCCCACTAGATAGATTTCGTTACTAAAATGTAAAAGATACGGCAGCAAGGTCACTAACGTTAGTAATAAGGTATAGAGCAACATTTGTAAGCTGGTAAATTCTTTACCGTGTGTGACGCTTAGCATCGGCACTTTCGCTTTTGCATATTCTTGTTGACGGTAATACGCCAGAGCCCAAAAATGTGGTGGGGTCCAAGTGAAAATAATTAGAACCAGCACCCAAGCCAGAGGGTGTGTTTCCCCCGTCATCGCTACCCAGCCTAGTAGTGGAGGCATAGCCCCCGCAAGTCCACCAATGGTTATATTCTGTGGGGTTAGTGGTTTTAGCCAATGGCTGTAAATTAATGCGTAACCCACCATGGAGGCAAAAGATAAAATAGCGGTTAAAGGATTAACCCAAAAGAATAATAGACAAAACCCTAGAATAAGAATCAGAGTGGCGAATCCATAGACTTGGCGCAGCGACAATTTATTATTCACTAAGGGACGATTACGAGTACGTGCCATCAGCTTGTCTCTTTGCTGGTCAATGCCGTGATTAAACGCGGCGCCCGATGCTGCAACCAAAGCGATACCGATTAACCCAAGCAAGAGTAATTGCAGATCAGGTCTCATGTCGGTGGCTAAACACGCCCCAACAAACGCAGTGACTAGCATCAGTAAAATGACATTGATCTTACAGAGCGCAAGATAATCATTAATACTACGTTTATGGACAGCAATCTTACCGAATACACTGTGTGTTTTTGTTTCCGTTTTTGATATAGGTAAGGTATTAAGCATTACGCACCTCTGCTTTTAAAATAGAGAAATAGACGGTCCATAGACACAGCCAGAAAAGGGCTGCTCCGGTATTGTGTAATAACGCTAACGATAAGGGTAATAAGAGAAATACATTACCAATACCAATTAATACTTGAAGGGTCAGTGGAATTAGGATAAAGCCAATGAGTTTTCTGTGTTGACTGTTATACATTCGATAGCACAACAAAAAAGCCGACAAAATAAGTAAGCAGGCGGTGAGTCGATGCAGAATTTGTATGGCCATGCGATCAGCCATTGGCAAAAGCCCACCCAGATATTGTTGGGCATCAACCATCGGTGCATGAAAAGGTCCGTATACGGTTTCTGGCCACCACTGACTTTGACATTGTGGAAGGTCTGGGCAGGCCAAACCTGCATAATGTGAGCTGGTCCAGCCACCGAGTCCCATTTGCAATACGGTAATTAATATTACCGCCAGCAAAGGGTAGCGGATACTGGGCGTTATGTTTTTAAGTTGATAGGACTTTAACGATATATTCGGTTCTTTGATCAGTTGGTATTGCCAATATATGATAGCCAGCATCATCATTCCCGCCAATAAGTGCAAGGTAACAACGGGAGGCCATATTCTTAACGTGACCGTTAACATGCCAAAAATACCTTGTAATATGACCCAGCCGAGGGCGATATAAGAAATACTGCGTAGGTTTTTGTATTCGCCTTTTAGGCCCACCCAAATAGCAAAGAGTAATAAACTAAAGCCGAGTGCAGATGCAGCAAAGCGGTGAATCATTTCTGACCAAGCTTTAACCTGTTCAACGGGAAATAAAGGATGTGCTGCGTTGGCTTGTTGAATTTGTTCGCTGCCCTGAGGAGGTATTATTTGGCCATAACAACCAGGCCAATCAGGGCAGCCTAGGCCGGCATCTAATAAACGTGCTAAAGCACCTAGAGTAATTACAATAATTGTAATTAGCAGATTTAATCGCACCCAGCTTAAAAGTCTGTTATCCATATTAACGTCAGTTCCTTGTAATAAAGACGATTAGTTATTACTGCGTAATAAATGGGTAAGATCTTTGAATAGCGGTTTTCCTACTTGCTCATCACGATACGCTAATAGTAATTGTCCATTAGGGGTCGCGATATAAACGGTGCGGTCACTCGCTAATTGTGGTGTATCGATACTTGATTCTGAAATGACTTTGACCAAGTCAGAGCGCTTCCCTAATGCTATTTTTATCTTATTCAGTTTATTAAGCATAACGCTATAGTCTTCATGCGCGGGGGATATAACCAGTTGCCATTGATTAGCTATGTTTGCTACAGGATTTGATACAGTGTTGGTATACTCTGTCTCTGAGCGAGAAATATTAATCTCTGTTGTTAGAAATTCACCGTATTGCTTTTGATCAAGTTGATGTGAGAAATGGTCTGTGGTTAAAATAGCTGCGACTAAAAACGGCGAACAAGTGACCGCTATTATGAGTAATAAAACCTTATTATTCTTCATGTATATTTCCTTCTTTATGACGACTAATTTTTATTATTTATTACTTTTTTTATTCTACTATGCTGCGCTCTTCTAATCTTATTGCACTGAATATTCCAATCATTAACGCCGCTATTGCAATCAATAACCATTGCATCGCATATCCAAGGTGTTTGTGTTTGTTAAGGTAGGGCGACGACTTATAAATGTCAACCAGCTTGCCTTGGCCAGAAACCAACTGCCAGTAGCGGGGATCAATTTTATGTTTAGTCGCCAGTTCAAAGCGTTCTATATCGATGCTTTGAATACGTTTAGGCCAAATTTTATTAACCGGGCTTGGCCAATGATCACGGCTCCAAACGACGGGTTTAATAATTGGAAGACGACTAACGGTGATGCTCTGGCTGCCTGAGGGAATCCCAGGACTAGGGATGTCAGACCGTAAAATAGGCGCTTGTAACCATCCAAGGTTAATCAATAAATAATCTCCAGTGCTTTCTTCGTTGAACAGCCCCAGATGATAATAACCCACCCTGCCTTTATGAGTACGATTGTCTAATAAGAAATTTTTGTCAATCCATTGCCCAGATAAAATAATTTGATTATCTTTTTT
>JBNMPQ010000233.1:0-5013 GCA_051276935.1 Oleispira sp.
ACGGGCACAACAAGTAATAACAGAGTTTGGTTCATTAGCCCATTATTTTTGGCTATTTGAGCCAAAGCGTGATGAGGCTATTGCCTCAGAGTTTATGGCGACATGCGAAGAATCCGTCGCTTTATCTAAAGACTTAAAAAAACGCGGTTGGAAATTTATTGGCCCCACTACTATGTATGCTTTTATGCAAGCGATGGGTATGGTGAATGATCATGCTCAAAGTTGCGCTTTGAGAGTAAAATCGAAGGAACTAAGGGCGAAGTTGGTTCGTCCCTAGACCGAGAAATTTTACTTAAGCGGTAGCCCTTGATTTAGCCCTATTCAAAAGATAAAGAAAACGCTTTGCGCCATCGTCGTGATGGTTTTTGACTCTTATCCTTTCGAGCCAGTGACTCTTTTTTCAACAGCAAAAAATAGAGTAACCAGAAAAATGCCGCTCATTACTAAAGGTTTTAACCACAGAAAAGCTTAGCTTATGGGCGCCAGCCGCTTGGTCACTCCACATATTCCATCTAAGCTCCACTCAAATGGCGACCTGCGCTGCGTCCGCTTACCATTTGCCCCAAATGCAAAGAGGGTCTGCCAGCAAGTGTCAGCGCTAGGTTCTATGGTAACCCTTGAATTGAGTGAGAAAGCCCCAAATTCTTCTGTTGAAACACGAATAGTGCAATTGTGCTTGAGCGACTTAAATATTGGTGGCATTCACCTTCGCTATAAATATAACTGACTAAATATGACAGGATGAAAAAATGATTGCAGATCAAAAAGTAGTATCTTTGAATTACACAGTGAAAGACACCGAAGGCCAAGTTGTTGATAGCTCAGAAGGGGCTGCACCACTGGTATATTTACATGGCCAAGGCAATATTATTCCCGGTTTAGAAGCTGCACTCGTGGGTAAAGCCCCGGGTGAAGAGTTTGATGTAACCGTTGAACCAGCCGATGCCTACGGTGAATACAATGAAGAAATTCTACAAGTTGTGTCTCGCAAAGTTTTTGAAGGCGTTGAAAGTATTGAAACAGGCATGGTTTTTACTGCACAAGCTCAAAACGGCCCGGTTCAATTGACGGTCACTAAAGTTGACGGTGATGATATTACCATCGATCCTAATCACCCGTTATCAGGTAAAATCCTGCATTTTTCAGGCTCGGTAATTGAAGTGAGAGAAGCGACTGAAGAAGAGCTCTCTCATGGCCATGTTCATGGTGAAGGCGGCCATCAACACGAAGAACAAGCAGCAAGTTAAGTAAATAAAAGCAGCAAGAATTGTCCGGAGAGATTTTCATTTCGGAAAAAAAGGGGGGGGTGATGAGTCATAAAATTTATTCCCCCCTTTTTTTTTGCACCGACTGCCATGATTAGCAAAAGAATGCAGTCAGCTCTTGCATTTAATGCAAAACTCAATATCTGACCACTTACGCTTCTGTATGTTTTTTGTGGCATATTTTTTGTACACAGGCACCCATGCATTTATTAAAAAAGCATCCCGCGCGGCGTCCACCTGCCGCCTGACTTACTTTCGTGCTAAAGCTCAAGAAAGTAAGCAAAGAAAACCGCCGTTACTAAAGTTATTAATTGTACAAAAAAGCTTATTTAATCGGCGCCAACCGCGTTGTCGCTCCGAATATATTCCCTCCAACTTCCATTTAAATTACGACCCTGTCTTTTGCCCCTAAAATAAGCCTTTTATACTGAAAATTTGAAGGCGAGAAAGGCAGTGGCGGAGCCACCAGAGATGAAATCAAGGAGTAAAAAAAGCTCTTTTTTGAATAAAAAGTTATGAAACTGTTCTACTAATTGTTCTGCGTAATATATTGATTTAATTATCTTTTCACTGCTTTGTTACAAGGGGTGTCTTTTAAATATAAAAGGAGAACCCAGGCCTATATTCATTCGGCCTAGGTATCATTAGCAGCAGGCGACAAAAGATTGCTACATTAAAGGCAGATTATCAAATGAGACGGCCTTAACCGACATCTATTTATTGCAGTCTTCAAAAAAAAATTTCTGTAATTTTAAGACTCCCAGATAATTTTTTCAAAAAGTGGTTGGGTTAAATAGTGTTGAAAGCTTGCCTCAATCTCAGTACGTTTAATTTTTAAAGTAGGTGTCAAAAGGTTATTTTCAACGGTCCAATTATCTTTGAGAATGATTAAATGATCTAATACCTGATGGCTTTCTAGTTTAGAATTTGTTTCCTGTAAGGTCGATAATAGCGACTGCGTAATAGATGCATTGGACTGTTTATTTTGTGAGTTCATTACGACTAAAGCAATAGGTTGCTTTCTACCTTGACCAAAAACACAAACTTGCTCTATATCTGGGTTATGCCCCAGTAAACTTTCGATCGGTACAGGCGCAACATATTTTCCTTTGGCTGTTTTAAATTGCTCTTTGGTGCGACCAATGATCTTGAAATTCCCATCAATTGTCTCGGAACCCATATCACCGGTTCGAAACCACCCGTCGATAAAACTCTCATTAGTTGCTTGTT
Organism: Oleispira sp.; assembly: GCA_051276935.1. Lineage (GTDB taxonomy): Bacteria > Pseudomonadota > Gammaproteobacteria > Pseudomonadales > Oceanobacteraceae > Oleispira. Next base: position 2,496 of record JBNMPQ010000233.1, read on the forward strand.
CGTTTTTGTAGTATTGTTTGAAAACCGCTGGCCCACGAACTAATATTTCTTGTGAGTCGCCAATTTTCATTTCCACACAGGCAACTGATTTTCCAATACTTCCGAGGGCATCAGTTTGATAGGGATAATTAACGCAAGACATTCCTGAAGTTTCGGTCATTCCCCAAGCTTCTGAAATAGGAATACCTATTCTCTTGTACCATTGAAGTATCCCAGGAGAAATAGGCGCGGTGCCCGAGAGAAACATACGCGAGTTATTTAACCCTAACGATGTCCGAACTTTTTTTGCTACTAATTGATTAATGATTGGAATTTTTAATAAGAATTGAAGTTTTTTATCTGGCATTTTATTTAAAATTTCGCTCTGGAATTTAGTCCATAGACGAGGAACTGAACCAAACACATTTGGTTGAGCGACCTTAACATCATCGATAAAGGTGGTTAAGTTTTCAACAAAGAATACCGAACAGCCTATATAAAAAGAAAGGTTTTCGACAATCGAACGTTCAGTAATGTGTGCTAAGGGAAGATAGGACATAACATGGTCATCAGCAGTGGCTTTCAACCGAGTCGCGGTTGCCAAGGCCGCAGCGCCAATGTTTTGGTAAGTGATCACCACCCCTTTTGGTTTTCCTGTACTCCCAGAAGTATAAGCAAGTGTCATCGTGTCTTCTGCGTCTGCTGTATGAATCTCCTCTAAAGGTTCATTTTCAAGCAATGCCTGCCAAGAGTATTGCCCAGAAACACTCGGATAAGGAAATATAATTCTAGGGATATGTTGTGCAATCCCTTCCTGTGCTTCGACTAATCCGTCCAATTTGCCGACAAAAACGACTTTGGTGTTACTTTCCTCAATAATATATTGAATGGTCTCTCTATTTGCCGTGAAGTAGATAGGCACAGAAATCATTCCGGCCATCATAATTGCGAGATCAGCAATAAACCACTCTGCACAGTTTTTGGATAATATGCCAACTCTATCACCTTTTGATAAACCCATTTTCAGCAACGAACACGCTATCTTTCGTGCGCTAAGATCGACATCATTCCACGTAAATATCTTAAGCTGACGGTTTATTGGCTGATGTAAATAAGGTTTATCGGGGTGCTGTTGCGCTAGTTTTGAGAAACTAGTTAAGGAAGTTAAATTTGACACATTTTGACCTAATTTCTTTCTACATTATCAAAATAAAAGAGATCAGTCCCTACTTATTTATTTTTTGAAACCTGCTGGGTCAGATTCGTTTAAAAATAGAAATTATTTGATTTTTGGTGATTTAAACGCTCTGGCGCTTTTATCACCGTCTTGTCGTGATGGCTTGGCTCTTCTGGATAAGGTATTAGAAACCTGTTCGGTAGACGGCTCATCACCTAGTGCCCACGACTTATTTATGGCATCGCGAACAATTATAAAGACACCCATCGTAATAAATCACAAACTATTTTTTTGGCTACTCGTTATATGGGTGATGAGATGGACGCCACCTAATACGGTGTCAATGCGCCAAAATAGTAGTTTCAGCCAGACTATTTACATAGGGAACATCTAACATGAAGCTTAGAACAATTGGTATCGATATAGCAAAGAATGTATTTCAGGTTTGCGGGTGAATGAGCATATGAAACCGCAGTTTAATAAGCGCTTAAAGCGAAATCAGCTGCTCAATTTTGTCCGTCAACAACCGCCTACTATGGTGGTGATGGAGGCCTGTCGTTCATAAAAGCCATGACGCAGTCACCGGACAGACAAGGATAATAATCCGAGTGGGTGTATTTTAAGGCGATAATGCATGCGGTAACCGTTACCCGGAACGGAGTTCATCAGAGGCCAGCGTTGATTAAACCAACGCTAATAAAGAGCCTGAGTATACGTCAGAACTAAGCCACTTTAAGACTGTCTTCAACATAGCGGACTAGCAGTAATACAAGATTTAAACGTAATTTGTACTGAAAATCAGCACGAAGAGCAAGGAGTGCGTTGACATCAGGGGAGCGTCCATATACGTCTTGCTAAGTTATATTGAGCTATACAAAACACATCGGCTATTTATACAAAAACACTATGATGGCTGCCTTGTTAATTGTTTTTAATTGTTTATCATAAATCAAAGACATGAACCCGCTTTTTTCAGTCCCTCAAGAATATAAAAGAGAGGTAAATATGAAAAATATGGGACATTATCAATCGTCAATTTATGAAAATAACGTTTTATTTTATCAACACTACGCCGGTGTACTATTGAAAAGGAATTTAATTATATGCGAAATTACTTAGTACTGCTGTTGTTGCTGATACCATTTGGTTTGCATGCCACAAATAAGCAGCCACAAAATATTGTTTTTATTCTGGCTGATGATCTCGGTTGGAATGATACTAATATCTTTCAACAAAGCCAATTTATCGAAACCCCGAACATAGATGCGCTTGCGTCAAGGGGGATGGTTTTTAGCCAAGCATATACAAACAGCCCTTTGTGTTCGCCTACTCGTGCATCAATACTGACAGGGCAAACCCCGG
>JBNMPQ010000234.1:0-5003 GCA_051276935.1 Oleispira sp.
TAATAAATTTAATCGAGTCTAGAGGTTCTAATTTATTATCAACATATTTTTCTATACTTTCACTATCGATAGACCAATGGTTTAGCTGCAGTATTTTGGCATTAAAACGATATTCAGTATTCTCGTCAGCCACTAGATAATAATGTTTAATAGTATCCGAGCAGCCACTCATTTTTGGAAAAATAATACGTTCATGAGAAAACTCACTGATGGCTTTGCATACATGCAATCTATTTGCCTGCTTCCAGTTCACTTCATTGATATGGGATATCGCCAAACTGGGATTATCATGAACACGTTTATGTGCAAAAGATTCTTTCATCGCTATTAATTTCGATGCGGTAAATTGATCCCTGCTACAAAAGCCTAAATAGGCTTTTTTATGGCCAAGATCAATTTCTTTAACATGCTGAAATCCAGCACGTTTATTCATTGAATGAATTTTATGGTTATTACTATCTGGCTCAACGACGATGCGTTGTGTTGTAGGGTTGCTAAATATGTAATCCATAATGTAGGTGAAAATATCGAAAGTGAAATTCGATATTTTATTTTCAGTGGGGGCAATTAGTATATGCATACCCTTATCACTAATTTTGGGATCGTAATGCTTACCTATAGGCTCATACTTAGGATTATAAAGCTCTAATAAAAATGAAGCTGTGTTATTCACAAAACCTAAAAATACCTGACTATGGCCATCGGATAAAATACGCTGATAATTTTCTTTAACCTCCGTAGGAGAGGCATTATTAAGGCCCCAGAACTTTGCGTAAGGTAAAGACACCCAAGAATGTAATAATTCACTATCATTATTAAGCTCAAAACGGCGTAAGGATAATTTCCCAATGCTTTTATTTTGTGAAAATATTAATTGATTATTTGAAAGAGACATATTGATCCTTTAACTCGTTCTTAGGTTTAAACGAAAAGTAGAATAGGGCGAGGGTGAGAATGAAACCGATGCTGGCGATATAAAACGTCCAGCTGTAACCGCCATAGGTTACTATGCTGCCAACGCAAAATGACGCAGCAATAACCCCTAGATTCTGCATGAAATGCATTTTGCTGAAGTCCGTTGCATACCGACTAGGGGTGCTGGTCTCGAATAATAAAACTTCTAGCCTGACCGTTGCTTGGAACATAGCCCAGCCGAAAACACAGCGACCTAGAATAACCATCCAAACGTGTTCTGAGCCTTGAATCAGTAACCCCAGCGTGCCGAGTAATATGGCATTGATCAGGAATTGAAAACTGCTGAGTTGTGAATCAGAATGGCCTTCTGAATCGTTGCTTATTTGCGAATCATTGGTTTGATACTTATTATTCTTAAGTCGATTCCTTTCGAATCGAGAGTTAAGCCATAAACCAATGACAGCAACCCAGCCAGGTAATGAATAAACCAAACCCGTAATCAGATCACTGCCTAATATGTCTATTGGGGTAATTGACTGCCAGTACAGAGTAAAGAAAGGGCGAATCAAGAATGCACTAAAATAAAAGAGCGCCGTCACCAGACCTAGCTTGAAAATAAAGTGCTTAATATCTTCAAAATTAGCAGCTTCAGCGTCAGGATTCTCTAATTCATAACTTTCATCTTCAGCTGTTTCTTTAATACTATCCTCATTGTGAAGATCGTCTTTAGGTTTGAAAGCAATCTTGAAGCGTGTAATTAAGTACAAACAAACTAATACTTGTAGGCCATCGCTGGCCGCCATGATTAGGTAGATATCTCTAGGATCAAAATACTGTAATACGACACCACCTAGTAGCGCACCTGTTATGCCACCGAAGTGCATTAAGACAGAAAATAAACCCACCATCCCTAGGTGTTTATCTTTATCTTCCAAGCGCATAACAAAAGGATAAATTAATAAATAACTGGCTTTAAATATCAGCATTGTTTGCGACAGTAGCCAGAACTCAACGAGGCTAGTACTGAAATAGCATGCAATACCCAGTGCACCCGCAATTATTTGTGTATAGACCCAGAGGTGCAGTTCATTAATATGTTTTGCAACTTTTGCCCAAAGGGGAAATGCGCACATAACCGTGAAACAGCAAGCTGCAATGTAATAACCAACATGTTCAGGACTCGATTGATTGAATGCTTGTTGGAAGAATTGTGGATAAAAGGGCAATAACATCGTATCGGCGATTACCGATACGATGGTTAGCAGAATTAAACAAGTTTTAAGTGACATTAGGTATTGCTCTCAACTTCATGATCGCAAGAAACGACTTGGCTTAATGGGTTACTGGCAAAATTTTCAACAGAGAATTGCTGAAAAGCGATACGCTCTTCAATCGGATAAAAAGCCTTACCCAATATTTCTTTAATAATGATGCTATTGCGATAGCAGGCCATACCTAAATCAGGTGACGCAAAACCGTGGGTATGAAGTTCAGCATTTTGAATGAAAATTTCATTTTCATTATGATCAATACTGTAATTTCTATTTACAGCAAAGCGTCCTAATGTATCCCATTGAATTCTATCGGTAATCGGCGCTAGAAATTCAGGTAGTTGATAGTGATAGCCTGTTGCTAAAACCACACCTTCTGAGGGTAAAGAGAAATACTTTTCTTGTTCATCATGATGAAAGTCTAATTTAATCTGTTTTTCTTGCTCAGATCCTATTTGGACAGATCCTATAGGGTCTGTTGCATTAACTAAGGTCGAATTAGTAATTAAATTTGTTTTAAAGCTATGGCTTAGACGCTTAACATAAAGTAATTCATGAATATCGTTTATCAAGCTTGAATTAATACCCTTGTATAAATTCTTCTGCCGACCAATAAGACTTTCTTTTTTCGCGGCGGGTAATTGATAAAAATAGTCGACATATTCTGGAGATGTCATCTCAAGTGTCAGCTTGCTATATTCCAGTGGAAAGAAACGGGCAGCCCGGGTGATCCAGTTTAACTCGTAGCCATGAACATCAATTTCTTGAAGTAAATCGTAATAAATCTCAGCGGCACTTTGACCACTGCCAACGATGGTGATGCTTTTCTTCTTTTGCAGCTCTGTTTTATCATTTAGGTAACTTGATGAATGGATAACCTTGTTTTTTAATGCCAAACAGGATTCAGGTATGTAGGGAGAAGGCCCAGTACCCAGTACCAGCTTCTTGGTGAAATAAAGGGACTTATTAGCACTATGGCCGGAGTCTTCACATTCAACTTGGTAGCATTTATTGGTGCTATCGTATTTGACGTTGATAACCTGAGTATTGAAACGAATGTTACTCACTTGCTGAGTCGCCCACTGACAGTATTGGTTATACTCCTTGCGCATCAGGTAGAAATTTTCTCTGATATAGAACGAATACAATCGACCTTGTTGCTTAATATAGTTTAAAAAACTTAATGGGTGGGTTGGGTCTGCCAGTGTTACCAGATCAGACATGAAAGGCGTTTGTAAATGTGCGCTTTCTAACATCATTCCTGGATGCCAATCAAAATGGCTACGTTGTTCTAAAAATAGACTTTTGATATCAGTAATATTATCGGTAAGGCACGCTAGGCCTAAATTGAATGGGCCTAATCCAATAGCGATAACGTCATAAAAGTTTTCATTGTTCTGAGACATATTGATTTCCGTACTAAACTTTGATGTTTGAAGCGCTTGATTGTATAAAACGGGCATTGACAGCGGTTGGCTGACCTTCATTCGCTGAAACCTTAAGAGGATTGATTTTCTCTTCAACAAATTTTTGACCTGCCTGCTTAATCATCTGCAGTATTTCTTCGATATCGAGCATGGACGTTTCAGGATTTAATAAAGTGAATTTCAAATAACTAATACCGTTTACTTTAGTGCCTGCGATAACAGCCTTGCCGCTACGAAAAATAGTTTTTCGAATACTTTCGTTACACTGATTGATGAGCTCATTATCGACGGCTAAAGGTTTTAAACTGCTATGAGCGGGATGAAAGCGAAATACAAGAGTGCTTAACTGTGGTTTATGAAGCACATCGATATTCCCGTCACTGATAAACAAGTTATAGGTCTGTTCGGCTCGGAGTATCACCTCATCAAAAATAGCGCCAATGTGGTTAGCGCCCATAATACGAAGCGTTAACCAAAGTTTTAAGGCATCGAAACGACGGGTTGTTTGCATACTTTTATTAACGAGATTAGGCGTACCTTCTTGAGTGGCACTTAACGGATTCAAGTAATCTGCATGATGAGTAACGTAACCAAGCTTTTCTTTGTGCTTAGTGAAAAAAGCACCACAGCTAACGGGTTGAAAAAATGACTTGTGATAATCGACCGTGACTGAATCCGCTTTTTCAAGTCCTGCTAATTTGTCTCTGTGTTTATTTGATGCAAGAATTCCGCAGCCATACGCCGCATCGGCATGCATCCATAAATCATGTTGTTTACACAGCGTAGAAATCTCATCAATAGGATCGATACTGCCAAAATCTGTTGTACCGGTCGTTGCCATCACTGCAATAGGAATCAGGCCACATGCTTTTGCCTTTTCAATCTCAGCCTCCAGCACTTTTACATCCATTTGAAACAGCTCATCGTGAGCAACCGCAATAACTGAGTTATAACCTAAGCCGAGCAGGGCAGCAGATTTTTGAATACTAAAGTGGCTTAAGTCAGAAGTGAAAATACGAAACTTATCAGCGCACTTAGGCAAGCCTTGTTCTTTTACGGAATAACCATCTAACTGAGTTTCACAATAGTGATCTCTCGCTAATAACATCGCCATCAAGTTTGATTGCGTACCCCCACTGGTAAATACGCCATCAGCATTTTCGCCATAACCAATTCTGCCAATCGTCCAATCAACTAACTTCTGCTCAATGAAGGTTGCCCCAGCACTTTGATCCCAAGTATCTACCGAAGTATTAATTGACGCTAAGATCAGCTCGGCCATTACCGTTGGATAAACGATAGGGCAGTTGAGGTGAGCAACGTATTTTGGGTTGTGAAAATAAACGGCATCTTTTAGATAAACTTCTGATAATTCATCTAACGCTTTATC
>JBNMPQ010000235.1:0-4955 GCA_051276935.1 Oleispira sp.
CCCCAGGAGCGCCTGGTACGCCGCTAAAACGGGCTTCTTTGGGTGTTTTTGTTGCTTTCGCTGCTGCGGCGATGTTACCCGTTGCTTCAGCGTGAGCAATGACACCAGCCAATTGGGCTGACATTGTGACTAGAAATGCTTCTTCACTTTCGTCAAACTTGCGACGTTCTTGTTGCTGTACAACAAGCACACCCATCAAACGTCGATGATGAATAATCGGAACGCCAAGAAAAGAATGATATTTTTCCTCTCCGGTTTCCGATAAGTAGTGGTAACGTGGATGACCAGGGGCATTCTCTGTATTGATAAGTTCTTCGCGAGAGCCCACTAAACCGACCAAGCCTTGAGATGAACCTAGACTCACTTTACCCACAGCATCCTGATTCAGGCCTTTTGTCGCCATCAGTAGATAGCGCTTGGTCTCTGAATCATAAAGATACACTGAACTCACTTCAGTACGCATGGCATTACGAATACGCGTTACGACAACCTTAAGCGCATCGCTTAAGTCTGTTGCTGCGCTTACTTCCTGCACAATGCTTCTGAGTGTGTCCAACATCTCTTATATTACCGCGTTAAGTCTTCATTTTTATAATGTGTTGTTATTCGTCTGCTTGCTTTTGCAGACGAATAATTTTCGGTGATAATTCTTTCAATGCCCGTCGATAAACATCTCGTTTAAAAGAGACGACTTGGCCTAAGGGAAACCAATAGCTCGACCAACACCAACCATCAAATTCAGGCTTGTCAGTTGCATCGACATTGATTTGCTCATCATCACTAATCAGCTCTAATAAATACCATTTCTGTTTTTGGCCAACACACACCGGTTTGCTGTTATAACGAATCATTCGCCGTGGCAAACGATAGCGTAACCAGCCCCGAGTGCTGCCTAGCACTTCAACATGCTGCCTCTCTAAACCAACTTCTTCTGCAAGTTCGCGATAAAGGGCATCTTCAGGAGATTCACCATCTTTAATCCCCCCTTGAGGAAACTGCCAGGCATCTTGACCAATTCTCCGCGCCCAAAGCACATCACCCTGTTTATTACACAGGATGATACCTACATTGGGACGGTAACCGTCCTCATCAATCACAATGCCATCCTGATAAAATCTAATGTCACCAAATTTGCGTATTTTGTGCCAAAGGTCAAGTAATACCTGAATAACGCAGTGATTTAGCGACTGCCTGATCAGAACTCAACCGTTCTGTGCAAGAACTCATTAAACTAACGACAGCTCGTGCGCTAGCCATTAGAATAGTGATTAACATTAAATTTAAGGAGTTTCACGGTGGCATTGGCGATTTTTGATTTAGACCATACTCTTTTATCTGGCGATAGTGACCATACTTGGGGACAGTTTTTAGTCGATAAAAAAATTGTTGATCCTAGCTATTACGAGAAACAGAACAATTATTTCTACGAACAATATAAAGCAGGCGGGCTAGATATTTATGAATATCTAGCTTTTGCGCTTAAACCTCTGACAGACAATCCACTAGCCACCATGCTGGCATTACGTGATGAATTTATTGAGCTGCGAATTAAGCCTTTAGTTACTCAAAAGTCACTGGATCTAATAGCAAAACATAGACACGCCGGTGATGATTTATTGATTATTACCGCGACAAACGCCTTTATCACGCGCCCTATCGCAACACTATTGGGGTTCTCTGAGCTTATCGCTCCAGAACCTGAAATAATTGATGGCCTTTATACGGGTGCGATTTCGGGTATCCCTAGTTTCCATCAAGGCAAAGTAACACGCCTAGAAATGTGGCTCACCGAAAAAAATATGAACCTAGTCGGTACTTTCTTTTATAGTGATTCTCATAATGACCTACCACTATTGAATATAGTTGATCATCCTGTCGCAGTAGACGCAGATGATATTTTGACTAACACGGCTACTCGTAATGGCTGGCCGATCATAAGCCTGCGAGACGCTTAAGCTTTTAAAGTAATAAAGGAGTCGCCAGTGACCCGTTTGGCCCTATTTATAAGTTTCATTTTTTTGTTTGCGTGCAGCCCTAAAAATGAAACGCCCCTCAATAGCCCTCATACTAAAAAGCTGATTGATAGCAATGCTTTTACCGCTCAGGTGGGGATTGTTGCTTACACCAGTTTGTCTGATGCCAATCAGGCCGCCCAAATATTCGACAGTAAACTAGCGTCGTTCATGTACCATCCCAACCCCATGAGCCAAGCTGAGATTCAACAGGCTTGGCGCTTGGCTTATGATAGTTTTTTGAACAGTCTTATTTTTTCATACCTGCCCATACAAGATCCACCCGATTGGTATAGCCAAGCAATAGACTACAAACGCCTTTTAATGCAACTCGATAGCTGGCCCATTGAAGGTGGTTATATTGATTACATCAAAGGATACCCTTTCAGCGGTATCGTCAATGATCTCACGCTAGAAATCGATGAAGAAACTATTCGTTCGCAGCATGGTTTTACTGATCCAACCAATGCAAGTTTGGGCTATCATGCTATCGAATTTATGCTGTGGGGTGATACTGGCCAACGCTCAACCCATGATTTTTTTCCTCAAGAAAATACAGCACCTGTCCCAGCCAATGATGAGGATCACACATCCGACTCAACAAATTTCGACATAATGCAGCAAGTAGAAGCAAGAGATTTGAAGCCTCAAAATCACAACCGTCGTCGTCAATACACTCAACTTCTGAGTGAATTATTGCAAAAAGATTTACATCGTATTCAGCGCCGATGGGAACCGAGCAGTGGTTATTATGCTAAATTACTGCAAGAAAGTAAGGCTGAAAATACATTACAAGCGGCGTTTATCGCAGCCCAAGATTTGCTCAGTAAAGAATTACTAAACAAACGTTTTATGCTAACAAGCTCTCAATTCAGCCAAACAAGTAATGCCGATATGTTGGCATTGTTGGCAGGCCTAAAGCAGTGGTTTATGCCATCGGAAGCTGCACTACAAGAAGCAAGTCTATTCTTCTTAATACAGCAAGCCAATACGAAAGTAGCCGATGACTTTTCTACCGCCTTGCAGACAAGTATAACCTGCATAGAACAAATGACATCAGAACCCTCAGACATTGAGCAATGTAAGCAAGATACAATCGGACTATTAACAAGCTTAAAAGCTGCTGCGCTATCTTTGTCAGTGGAATTACCTAGTTTAGATTAACCCTAATATGAGAATTATCGACTAAACTAATTTTATACATTTTGTTTAGTCGATTATTTCCATTACCTTTATCAGGGATTCCTTCTCCATGGCTGAAACATTAACCCAAGAGCAAATCAGTAATGTTCTCATGGGTATTAAAATACCGCCACAACCTCAAATACTGGTCGACTTGCAGATTGAACAAATCATGCCTGATCCTGACCTTAAGCGAATTGCCGCATTAATTAGACGTGATGTCGGATTGGCAGGTACTATTTTAAAAGTCGTTAACTCTGCTTTTTATGGGCTAAGCAATAAAATCACCTCGGTAGACCAAGCCGTATCTCTGATCGGTTTAGATAGCATCATCAATATCATTAACGGGGTGTCCATTAAAAGTGAGATGAGTGATGAAACGATTACGCACATGAATCGTTTTTGGGATACTGCCAACGATATCGCAATGATAGCGACTAATATTGCCAAGATGGTTGGCTTTCCAAAACCAGATCTTGCGTACTTGTTGGGGTTATTTCACAACGTAGGTGTGCCTTTATTAATGAGACGGTTTGATAATTATTTAGAGGTCCTAGAACAGTCATACGGCAATAATAGCGACCGCATCATAGATATTGAAAATGACGTATTAAAGACCAATCATGCCGTTGTCGGTTATTACATTGCTAAATCTTGGAATTTACCCAAACTTTTATGTGAGGCCATTGCCGAGCATCACAGTTGCGAGCGACACTTCTTAGGCAAACAACACACTGAAAGTGACGCTAAAACGCTACTCGCCATTTTAAAACTCGCAGAACATGTATGCGGAAGTTATAAAATCTTAGGTAACCAAGCAGTTGATTTCGAATGGGAATTAATTGGCAACGAAGTATTAACTCACCTAGGGTTAGGTGAGTATGACGTAGAGCAACTAGAAGCTAATTTAGATGAGATGGGTATAAGCGTTAAAAACTACGCTTTTTAGCACCACTTCATAATGAAGAGCGCTCTTTATTTTAAACCCATCGCTTGCATCACGACGCGGTACTTTATGGAAGTTGCTCGATTAAATAGCCGCATTCCTTGATTACGTAACAATCGAATAATAGGCTGTTCAGCGGAAAATAAACGTTTAAAACCTTCCATTGCAGCCATCATCAACAAGTTATCAGCTTGACGGCGACGTTGATAGCGTTTCAAACTTGCCAATTCACCAAGGCCTAGCCCACGTTTCTGAGCGCGAAGTAATTCTTCACTTAACACTGCAACGTCTTTAAACCCTAGATTAACGCCTTGACCTGCTAGCGGATGAATCGTATGAGCTGCGTCTCCAACAAGGGCAATTCCAGGCACCACATAATTTTTAACGTGTCGCTGACGTAATGGAAAAGCGGCTCGTGGCCCGACGTTCACAACGTGACCCAGACGGTTTTCAAACGCCAAACCAAGCTCAACACAGAACTCTTCGTCACTTAAGCTTAACATCTTCTGGCATTCTTCATCATGAGTCGACCAAACAATAGAACACGTTTTATCGTTTTCTCCTGCTAATGGTAAAAGCGCCAACGGGCCTTCTGGACGAAAACGCTGCCAAGCCGTATATTGATGTGATTGCTCTACTTCAATGGTCGCCACTAACGCGTGATGCTGGTAATCCCACTCGCTGCTCGCAAATTCTCCCCACTGTTTAATTCGCGATAATGCACCATCAGCGCCCACCAGCAATTGGGTATTTATTGAGGCACCTGTCGTTAAAAAAAGGGGGGTCAATCCTTGTGCATCTTGGTTATCAATATG
>JBNMPQ010000236.1:0-4913 GCA_051276935.1 Oleispira sp.
AGCCACGTTTTTTTTAGCAATGCGATTTACAGTCAATTCTCTAACTATTTTGGTTTTCTATCGACTCATCCCAAGTTAGGAGAACGCATTCGTCGTATCGATAAACATTGGGATGGCGAATGGATAGAGCCACAGACATTAAAACAGGCGTACGAAGAGTCACCTCAGCTTGCGCCAAAAACGACAATCAAACCTGAAGAACTTCTAACAGGAATCGCGGCAGCCATGTCAGCCGCGATTGATTTCACCGCTCCAAACAGTAATACAAATCAAGCACACACATATAATAATTTGAACACCGAAGCCGAGCTCACCGCTGCCGCTCATGACCCATCGGGCGCAAGAGGATTATGTTATACCCTGTTATTAGCACCCAACAGTTCACGGGTGCACGAACAACAACTAGACCTAATAAAACAATATTGCGGAGAGGGTTTATTACACTCAGTTAAGCAATTAATACCGGTCGCTTTAATACTGGATAAAAGTAAGCGCTTATCGATCATCGAAAAAGCCATTCCTGCGTTGAAGCTGCTCTCTGTTGATCAATATACTGAATTCACGCAATTGCTTAAAAAGCTTGTACAAGCTGACGGTAAAATAGATTTATTCGAATGGTGCTTATATCGAATGATTCTTCAATACTTAAATCCAACTTTTAATAAAGCCAAGGCGATTAAGACCAAACACGGTCATGTTAAAAAAATAAGCTCAGAGATTGAAACTGTAGTATCTTTTGTCGCTAATCATGGCCACCATTCACTCGAGAATGCTTTGGAGAGTTTTGCAATCGCAACTCATACTGCGGGTTTTGAAGGTTTACACTTACAAGCAAAAACGTCGTCTTTTAAACACTTTAATATTGCTCTCGATACACTGACCCAAGCCTATCCTCACGTGAAAGGTCGTACAATGAAGGCATTGGCAGCGTGTGTGAAAGTAAACGGCGTAGAGGTCGCTGAGCGAGAGCTCGTTCACACCATCGCAGCAATTTTAGAATGCCCTACTCCTAATCTATTCGACTAACGCCTAGTACGTTAACCACATTACGCTAGATCCATTTGGATGATTTTATATAATAGGATGATAGAAAATGTATTGCGAAGCCGCTTCGACTGATAGAATGCTGTCAACTTTCCTATCCCATAATCTGATAATGGAATTATTTTCATGAAACAATACTTAACTTTTGGTTTTGTGCTTGCAGGCCTCGTTAATATTTTTGGTGTTTTAGGCTTTTCTTTAGGCTTTCAAAACGAATTATTAACCCGCTATTACCCTCAAATATTCAGCCATTTCGGTTTAGGTATGATTATTTTATGGGGAATGGCCTACATCTCTGTATCAACAGAACATCCACGCGCTTCGCGTTTAATCTTTATCTTTTTTATTGAAAAGATGATTTACGTTGGCACCGCCTTATACTTTTGGTTCGTGATGAAACCAGACATTGCGGTTATGTGGAGTGAATCTATCGTGACGACTATCTTCATGGTTATTTACGGTATTAATGATTTGTTATTTGGCTTGATGTTTTTCTACGCTTGGCTTCAATATAGAAAGTAAGGCGTCTCTGTCAAGATAAAGGTCAATATAGACTAATAAATAACAGACAAAAAAAATACCCGTCAGGCTAAAGCCAAACGGGTATTTTTTTAAACTAATTTAGCTTAAAACGCATATGTATGAGATACGCCAGCAACGATACGAGCATCGGCCGTATTGTTAGTATCTTTATCTTCATCAACGTCAGTTGTTTCAACGGCTAGACTCAAATCAAAGCCTTTCACGCTCGTTTCATAACCTAAACGGTAATGAGTGTAAGAAGACTCACCATACCAAGAAAATTTGTCTTCATCTTCTGAGATAGACTGATCAACACTCAAGCGCAAAGAATGTCCTTCAACGACTTCATAGCTGTGCGCTAACATGGCAATAGTATGTCCACCACCTTCACCAAAGTAATCCCAAGAATACCAAAGATTTAATTCAGTCTGGCCTAGGTCAGAAGCAAAACCTGTCTTCGCATAAATTTCTGGATACGCTAGAGCATCAGAGGGAGTCGCATTATCTTCGCTAGTTTGACCGTGATAAGTATAATAAGCGATACCCGTATCAACACTAAACGCTTGGCTTATCTGGAAATATTTACCCGCGTAAAAATCCCACTCAATATTGGTATCATCACCAAAATCAACATTAGATGCCCAAGAACCGACATAGAAATCGTCTCCTGCATAATCGAGACCTAACTGGAGAGCAGGGCCATTATCAGTTTGAGTCACACCATTAAAAGTGTAATCCGACACAACACCTACCGTTCCTGACACATCAGCAGACGCTAAAGAAGGCAGTAACATAGCAGAAGTAACTGCTGTCGCTAATAAGATTTTTTTCATTTGGATCTCCATTACATTTTTTTATAATTTGTTATTTAACACAACTGCAATAACAACTAATCATTCAACATCATCTTACCCAATAAGGTGTGATACAACTCCTTATCACCGATGACTCCTTGAATTTTTTCATCACGATGGAGTTTCTCATCGTCATCAAGATCTTCATCAAGATCTTTCATTATAAATACTGCATGATCAGTGTGATAACGAATTTCCATCACGTCCTGCATGCCAGTGTCTGCAGCCACACACGTCGGTGCAGCTGTTAACTTAACAATCTCTTGGCCTGTTTGCCACAGCTGAGGAGAAAATTCATCACCTTTGTAATAAACCTGCTGCTGATTTGAGCTTAACCAGTAATCGTGACGCTTGCTTAAGCAGTAGCCTTTTTCAGTGAACGACATATCAGTAATCGGTCGCATAATCGATTTTGCTTTTAGCACGTGAATCGGGTTGGTATGTGCAACAAACTGCTTAACATAATCATTCACAGGGTTTAGTACAATGCTTTCTGGCTTACCTTGCTGAACAATTTCGCCATCTTTCATAATTGCAATATTAGTACCCAGCTTCAGCGCTTCGTCTAAATCATGACTCACAAAAATAATGGTTTTATTCAGTTTTTCCTGTAGCTGAATAAGTTCATCTTGCAATTGGGTACGGATAAGTGGGTCTAAAGCCGAGAAGGGTTCATCCATTAATAAAATGTCAGATTCCGTCACCAACGCTCGGGCCAAACCAACACGCTGCTGCATACCACCAGACAATTCACTGGGCTTCAACTTCGCCCATTGCTCTAAACCTACAAGTTCAAGCTGAGCATCGACTCGCTGCTTAATTTCTTTCTTATCAAGACCTTGTAACTCGAGTGGCATAGCAACATTTTGCGCCACTGTTAACCAAGGCATTAAGGCAAATTTTTGAAAGACCATCGACATACGCTTAGTGCGAATGTCTCTTAATGTGTCAGCATCTGCGCCAACCAAATCAATAACATCACCCTCGTGATCTATTTCAATAGATCCCCGAGTTGTATCATTTAATCCATTAATACAGCGTAATAAACTCGACTTACCAGAACCCGAAAGCCCCATTAATACGCAAATTTCACCCTTACTAATTTGCAGGTTCGCGTTATTAACCCCCACAACCAAGCCTGTGTTATTTCGTATTTCTTCGCGCTCTTGTCCCTGATCTAATAATTCCAGTGCACGATCTGGACGATCTCCAAAAACCACATCAAGATTTTTAATATTAATCATTTTGCTTGTCCCGCCTTAAATAAACGATCAAGTAAAATGGCTAATAATACGATGGCTAAACCAGCCTCAAAACCACTCGCAATATCAACGGTATTCAGAGCACGTACAACCGGCTTACCTAAGCCATCTGCACCCACCAATGCTGCAATGACCACCATAGATAAAGACAACATAATGCACTGAGTAACCCCTGCGGCAATACTGCTTGCGGCGGCTGGCAACTCAATACGAAATAAAAGTTGGCGTTTACTGGCACCAAATGATCGACCTGCTTCCAGAATATCTTGAGGCACTTCTGATATTCCTAAGTACGTCAGTCTTATCGGTGCGGCGATCGCAAAGATAATCGTAGAAATCAAACCAGGTACAACACCCAAACCAAAGAGCGTCAATGTTGGAATTAAATACACAAACGTAGGTACCGTTTGCATAAGATCTAAAACAGGCTGTAAAAATTTATAGAAGGTAGCATGATGCGCCGCGTAAATACCAATCGGCAAACCAATGACCATACAAAATAAAGCCGCATATAAAACTAAGGCAAGGGTCTGCATGGTTTCAACCCAATACCCTAAATTCCAAATCAACGTCAACGCCACAACCGCGTAAACAGCAAGACCCACAGAACGTCGAAAATAAAGTGCAATAGTGACGACCAAGGCGATAAAGGCTATAGGATGTAGCCAGAGTAGCGCATCCGTAAATAAGCTTATCAGCCATTCTAATGATTCAGATATGGCATCAAAAAAGGATGCTCCGTTATCAACTAACCAGTCGACGAATATTTCAATATAATTACCCAAAGGTAATTTAAACTGTTCCATGGAATCTCTTGTTGCGAGCAGTTATTACTACTCGCAGCCTCTTTGTGTTATTGGTTTTGCTATGACTATTAATGTTTAAATAGACTAATGAATTACCGTCTACTTAAGGATAGCGCTAGCAGCTGCTAATGCAGGCTTGCCGTCTAACGTTTTTACATCTTTTAGCCAAGCATCCAAAATAGCAGGATTCTTTTTGATCCACTCTTTTGCAGCAACATTTGGCTTTTTACCGGCATCTAAAATAGCAGCCATTACTTCGTTTTCCATCGCTAGAGTAAACGTAAGGTTATTTAGTAACTGACCGACGTTTTTACATTCAGCCGTATAGTTTTTACGAACGTTCGTATAAATATTAGCGCCGCCTAAGTTAGGGCCAAAGAAATCATCTCCGCCTTCAAGGTAAGCGAGCTCGAAGTTTGAGTTCA
>JBNMPQ010000237.1:0-4913 GCA_051276935.1 Oleispira sp.
ATGGGTAATTGACAGAATTGCGGCGAAAGGTAACCGATATATCTGTAAATGAGGGGATAATGGTCGATTGTCTTGTGACTTCATAATGCGCGCTCTTAAAATACTTTTACTCAGTGGGTCAGCTAGAAGCTGGTGATAACGTGTCTAATTTAGCCTGTCTAGAAGTCAATACACCGGCCTTTCATTTCCCAATCGCCATAACGAGTCGGGTCTTTACCTTTGGGACCACCATATTCTTTTTCAATTTCAACCTTACTAATATTTGTAGCAGTAGAAGGGGCTTGTTCCGCTTTAGGCAGTGGTTTATCTTTAAGTTTTGATGTATCAGTCATATTAATATTATAAATCAATTTCAGATTAGCCTACTATAATTTAATGGTATATTTTTAGCACCTAAACACCTACTCTTGTAAAAATTGAGTGAGTGCATTAGGTACATTAAATTCATTAATTCCTAGTCTTTATGTTTATTTTTTCTCAAGCATTTTTGAAATTAAACGCTTGTGAGGCATGTAACCGTTTATCTTTTCGCCATCATTGAAATAAAGCGCTGGAGTACCTTCAACACCTAGTTCATTTCCAAGTTTATACCCACGATCAACCATATCGCCCTTTGCGCAAGTCGCAACCCCTAGATCACCACTTTCGGTGCCTTTTGCAATGCCCATAGCGAGCTGTTTATCTTCCGCACACCAAACTTGTTTCAAGCCCGTGTAACCTGGCCCTTTACTGCCCCCTCGAGGAAACGGCAGGTAGCGCACTGTAATGCCAGCTTCCTGTAAAAAATGAACCTCTTCGTGCAGCTTTCTACAATAACCACAGCTAGTATCGGTAAATATATTGAGGATTGCTTTTTCATTTGATACGGCAGAAAATATAACCATATCATCAGCAGGGATGGCATTGATTTTATTCACGATAAGGCTGCGCCGACTGACTTCAGTCAAATTTTTCGCCGTCTTCAAATCAACCAAATCGCCTATAAAAACAAAACGCCCATTATCAATGAGATAAGCAAATTTATCTCCAAATCTAGTTTGGTATACACCTTCAATAACAGTTTCCGTCGGTTCATCAATATTATCAGTACCAAGGCGTAACTTTAATAGCCGAGTCAGTTCGGATGGAGGACGGACACTTACTTCGGCCGATGTTTCTGACTTTGCAGTTTGGGCGAGAGCGAAGGTTGAGACCGACAATGTGAAGAGAAAACAAAAAAAGCGACAGGTTTTTATCATATTAAAAGCTTATAGGTAGTTGTATGTAAGGAGTTATAATAGTCCATAGGAGATTTTAGTCCGATTTATTCTATTAAAGTTTCTTGTTGCCAGATTAGAATGCGATTATTGGCAGGCATTTCAATATCATCGATTAAATGCCACCCAACTTGTTGAGCGATTTGACAAACCCACTCGATATCCTTAATGCCACTATCAGGGTTGTTTGCTTTTAGCAGGCCGTCAAATCGCTGATTACTGCTCGAAGTATATTGGCTGTTATAATTGAAAGGACCATAAACAATAAAGTGCCCCTTTTCAATCAGGCAGCTACCCGCCTTTTCGAAGCAGGTTTTAACAGCTTCATTGCTCATAATATGGAAGGAATTGGCGGTAAACAGCAGGTCGTAAGACTCATGTGGCCACTGTTTAAGTACATCTAGCTCAATAACTGACGGTATGTTTGAGTGAGCGGCATCGTTAACCCAAGCCTCGATGCCTGATAAATATTCAACTCTATCAGAGGGTTGCCAGACAATTTTCGGTTTATTCTGAGTAAAGTAAACCGCATGCTGACCTGTACCACTTCCTATTTCGAGTATCCTCGCACCATCAAACAAATAAGGTTGAATCGTCGATAGAATAACATCTTTATTTTGTTCACAGGATTCAGAGTAGGGTTTATTCATTAGGCGATAATTATTAAAATGGAAACCGCTAATCATACACTTTCTTCAACGGCCAAAGTGTACCTAGTCTGCTTCGAATATTTTTTTCAACTCCAATCTCTTTGGGCTTATAAAATTGTGGTGTATTGTCTGGGCAATATTGTTGATCCACAAAACCACCTTCGTAAGTATGTGGATATTGGTACTTTACGTAATGACTCTTTAAGGGGAAGTTTTTCAAGTGCTCTGGCACTTCGATGGTAGGCATTGATTGAACATAACTGATAGCAGCATTGACCGCGTTATAAGCGGCATTACTTTTTACCGTACTGGCTAGATATGACGTTGTTTGAGCTAATGTAATACGGGCTTCTGGCATACCAATGTTACTTGTTATATTGAGCGCACTATTGGCCATTGTGAGGGCGTTTATGTCGGCATTTCCAATATCTTCCGAGGCAAAGATAACCAACCGCCTGGCAATAAAGACAGGGTCTTCTCCGCCATCAAGCATTACCGCCAACCAAAGCATCGCAGCATCAGGATCGGACCCTCGCAAGCTTTTTATAAATGCAGAGATAACATCATAATGACGATCCTGGTTACGATCATAGCTGCGGGCGTTTTCTAGAATAATTTTCTTGAAAACGGCTAGCGAGAACTGATCAGTTTCTTTTAAGCCTATCGCCATTTCTAAATTACCAATCGCCTTCCTGGCATCGCCACCTGAAAATTCAGCCATCATTTCTATTTCTTCAGGTGCGAATTGACTTGATTTTTTCTCTATTGCGGTTTGCACTATCTGCATAATTTGTTCGAAACTGATGGCTTGCAACTCGACAATTTGAACTCTGGATAACAAAGCCTTATTAACACTACTGCGTGGATTTTCGGTTGTCGCACCAATTAGTGTGAATAACCCACTCTCAACATGAGGTAAAAGAGCGTCTTGCTGTGCTTTATTAAAGCGGTGAATTTCGTCGATGAATATAACGGGTTTACGATGTTGGTGATCGATCGCTATCTGAGCAGCTTTAAACAAGCCTTTAAGTTCCGCAACCCCAGATAAAACAGCCGAAAATGAAAAAAGCTCAATCTCATCATGGTTGCACAAAACTTGAGCCAAAGTCGTTTTGCCACAACCAGGAGGTCCCCAAATGATCATGCTTTTAGGTAACTTAGATCGAAGAAAAGGGTATTTTAGCTCTAATTTATCCAAGCCAATATATGATTCTCTATCAACAGGTCTAGATTGAAAGGCAAGTGGCGGTAGGGTCGTAGGGGAATTATCATCAGTGCTAAAAAGTGAATCTTGCAAATCTTGAATGCTCCTGATGAGGAGTAAAAAATGGTCGGGACGGCAGGATTTGAACCTGCGACCACCTGCCCCCCAGGCAGGTACGCTACCAAACTGCGCTACGCCCCGAATATTTTTAAACTGTGACTTAGATTTAAAATGTTTGAATTAAAAACTAACGATTGAGGAGCGTTAATAACTCTTCTAGTTCAACTAACGTCTGTCGAATTATCTGCTGGCTCTGACTGTTATCACCCTTAGCACCTTCGCCTTCGAGTCGTTGTCGTGCACCCCCGATAGTAAAACCTTCTTCATATAAAAGACTTCGTATCTGCCTTATCAATAATACATCATGACGTTGATAATATCGTCTATTTCCTCGTCTTTTAACTGGTTTTAATAATGGAAATTCTTGCTCCCAATATCTCAGGACATGGGGTTTTACATCGCAAAGCTCTGCAACTTCACCGATAGTGAAGTAACGTTTACCAGGAATAACCGGTAACTCGTTATTATTGCTCGCTTCCAGCATATGCCTCAACTCTAATTTTCAACTTTTGACCTGGTCGAAAGGTTACCACTGTCCTTGCTGATATAGGTATTTCTTCGCCTGTTTTGGGATTTCGTCCCGGTCTTTCAGCCTTAGTTCGAGTAAGAAAATTTCCAAACCCTGAAAGTTTCACCTGATTGCCAGTCTCTAAGGCAACTTTAACCTCTTCAAAAAACTGCTCAACAATTTCCTTTGCTTCTCTTTTATTGAGGCCAAGTTCTTCAAATAGCATTTCGGCCATATCAGCCTTGGTCAATGACATTATGTCTCCCTTAGAACTGCATTATATTTATTTTTTAATAGATCAAGGATTATATCAATCAATTTATCTACATCTTTGTCGACTAGAGTGCGTGAAAAATCCTGTAAAATCAAGCCTAAAGCAACACTTTTTAAATCATCCTTAACTTTTTTGCCATTATAAACATCAAACACGAAAACGTCGTGCAAAATTTCACTTTTTATCGATCGAATGCAATCAATTAACAATTGAACATTTATTTCAGCATCCACAGCCAATGATATATCGCGTCGAATAGAGGGGTATTTTGACAGTTCAGTAAATTTTGGCAGGGTGGCCGTCAATATAGATCCTAACTCTAACTCAAACACATAGACTGGCTGACTTATCTGTAATTTTAATAGTACCGTTGGATGCAGGCTGCCAACAAAACCTATTAACGCTTCATCCAAATAAATATCAGCACCCTGCCCAGGGTGCAATATCGGGTTAGTCGTTTTAGAAAATCTAAATTCAGATCCTTTAGACAGACTCATAACTGACTCTAGGTAGCCTTTAATATCATAGAAATCTAATGAATTAGATTGAGTGTGTATTCCTTCATCATCTCGCGCCCCTGTTACAACAGCCGCTAAGTGTTGGCGTTGCTGCAACTCTTGCGCCTCAGGTCGAAAGCATAGGCCAGTTTCAAATAACCGAACCTTAGTTTGCTGCCGATTCACGTTATACTGCAGTGCCTGCAGCAGCCCCGGTAAGAGTCGAGTGCGCATTGTCGACATATCGGCCGAAATAGGATTCGCTAACTTTAAAGTAGCTTGACCAGGATCAAGAATAGCTTGTAGTTCGGCTGACACAAATGAATAGGTAATCGCTTGATAAAAACCCTGACCAACCAGCACGTCGTGAACCTTGTTAAGCGCAACCTGAGTTTCAGAAAAAC
>JBNMPQ010000238.1:0-4841 GCA_051276935.1 Oleispira sp.
ATGTTAACCGTATTGTACCCATTGTTTAAGCTTTGAACCACCCTAGACCATGCTAGTATGGCGACTCAGAATAGTGACGATCAGCAATAGGATAATAATAATGGCCGTTCGCAATACTTATGATCATAAAAATGGCCCACACAGTGTTCATGGCTTTCGCACCGGTCGCTTTGATTTTGGTATCAATACCACCTTCATCATTTATCGCCTAGGTGAAACCTTAATTGACGCCGGACCGAGCAATCAATGGTCAACGATTAAGCGAGTATTAAAACCTCTTTCAATAAAAACGCTGCTGATTACCCATCACCATGAAGATCATAGCGGCAATGCCAATCGCATTAGCACACTAAAGAAACTGCTGCCCTACGCACCCTTACTTGGCCAAGAGAAACTGGCAAAAGGCTACCCGACGCCTTTACTACAAAAACTAATATGGGGCAGTCCTTTAAAAGTTAAAACCCAAACGCTACCCGACCAATTGGTGATTAATGAAGGTCTGGATTGCCAAACAACCGTTATGGCAATTCCTACCCCGGGCCACGCTAAAGATTTAACCTGTTTATTTTTTCCCGAACAAAAGTACTTATTCAGTGGTGACATGTACATTTCTAAATCGCTAAAGTATTTACGCTCTGATGAAAACCTCACTCAGCTTATTGAAAGCTTAAAGACACTGATCGCATTAGACTTTGAAATTCTTTTTTGCCCTCACCGCGGAATCGTTAAAGAAGGTAAGCAAGCGCTACAAGATAAACGTCAGAATTTATTAACCTTATGCGCTAAATCACAAGAATTAATGCAACAGGGATTAACGGAAACAGACATTGTGGTTAAACTGCTTGGCCCTGAAGACGGCCTAGCAAAGCTATCCAAGTTCAATATATCCAAAGGCAATTTAATTCGCCAGGCCATGCGCCACCCAATCGATTTATAAAAGGAATTAACATGGCAGGCACTAGCTTATTAGCCCTCATCGACGACATTGTCAGCGTATTAGACGACGTCGCAATATTATCAAAAGTCGCTGCAAAAAAGACAGCAGGTGTACTAGGGGATGACCTAGCATTAAACGCTGAACAAGTCAGCGGTGTCAGAGCCAACCGTGAACTGCCTGTCGTTTGGGCTGTCGCCAAAGGTTCTTTTCTTAATAAACTTATCCTAGTTCCCGCCGCATTGCTGATCAGCGCCGTCGCCCCTTGGGCCATCATGATTCTATTAATGATCGGCGGCGCGTACTTATGCTTTGAAGGCTTTGAAAAAATTGCGCATAAGTTTTTGCATAAAGAAGAGCACGATGAAAATAAAAAAGCCCTTCATGACGTCTTATTAAAAGACACAGCAGACCCAGCCTCAGACATGGTTGCGTTTGAAGAAAAGAAAATTAAAGGCGCTATTCGCACTGACTTTGTGTTATCTGCCGAGATCATCGTCATTATTCTCGGCACCCTTCAAGGTGTCGCTTTTTCGACTCAAGTAACCGTATTATCGTTACTCGCAATTGCTTTTACCGTCGGTGTTTATGGCTTTGTCGCCGCAATCGTTAAAATTGATGATGTAGGTTTGCACTTCATTCAAACAGCAACAGCATCAGCTTTTGGTAAAATCAAAAAGACGATTGGCCAAGGCTTATTAGTCTTTGCACCGTTTTTAATGAAAACATTATCCTTCGTCGGCACAATTGCGATGTTCATGGTGGGTGGTGGCATTCTGATGCATGGTATTCCGGGCGCGGAACAAACCGTGCATCACTTTTCTGAAAGTATGAACGTCGCATTACTTACCGCATTATTACCCACTCTTGCAGGTGCACTGGTCGGTTTAATCAGTGGCGGCTTGCTGGTCGCATTAATGACGCTATCGATGAAGATGATTCCAAAGGAAAAATAATGGCTAATTCAATATCAGAACAAAGCAAGATTGAAGCCGTTAAAATCGCTAAAGGCATTCAAAAACCGGGGCAGATCAAGGAACAAACCAAACTGATCAGTCAGGGTATAGAAAAAGGCATTGCAGAATATAAGAAGCAACAAAAAACAAAAGCACGTGAAGCCGACAGGTCACGAAAGCAGGCGTTAAAAGCCAAGCAAAAAGCCGATGCGCAATGTATTGAAGAAATAGTAGAAGACAAGAAAGATAGCCGATTTAAAGTCTATCTTCCTTGGGGATTATTAATCTTAAGCTGGGTTGGCTTTATAGGCTTTCAAGCATCTGTTTAAAGATGCTTTTCTAGCATCGCCTTAATCGCAGGATAAGGCTGAGCACCTACGGTCACATCAACTGATTGGCCGTCTTTAAAGACCATCATAGTTGGCAAACCACGCACAGCATATTTGGCCAGTACTTCAGCTTCTTCGTCGGCATTGATTTTAACAATCTTCAATTTGCCTTCATATTCTTCTGCTAGCTGCTCTAAAACCGGAGCAATCATTTTACATGGGCCACACCAATCGGCGAAAAAGTCGACCAGAGTTACTCCCGTTCCACCTTCTACATCCAACTCGAATTGAACGGCATTAATCATAGGTACTAAATTATCTTCAGTCGTAGACATGGTGATTTCCTCATTCGTCTTATGTTTGTTTACGGGTTTATTTAATCTACAGACATTGTAGTTGACCTCAGATATAGAACTAGCCACTATAAATAGAAACAAAGATTCCATATTTGGAACAAAATTCTGCGTATTTGGGTAAATGACCTCGAAATAGCCCAACCATCTAAGGCTTAATATGAAACTCGATAATCTAAAACTCTTCGTTAAAACCCTGCAAGCGGGCTCTGTGACTCAGGCTGCGAAAGACCTCGGCATGCCTAAATCCAGCTTGTCGCGTCATCTCACCGAACTGGAAACCGAGTTTAATATCCGCTTATTAGATCGTAGGCCGCGCCATCTGGCCGCAACCGAAGCAGGTCAGCTGCTATACAACCAAGCCGCCCCATTAATGGAAGGCTTAGAAGACGTCTCGCAATTTATGGAGGGCTGGCGCGAAGACCCAAGAGGTTCGCTCAAAATACTGCTACCGCAAGAATTCTTTAATCAACAGATCGGCCAGCTGGCCATAGAGTTTATTAGCCAATACAAAGAAATCTGCCTTACCATCAACCATTATAGCGGCGAGCTACCGAGTAATAATCGCGATTACGACCTTACCTTTATCGTGCACGATCGCCCGCTACCGGCCTCTGACTTAATCGCTCGCGAACTCATGAGCTTACCGCAAGGAATTTATTGCAGCCCACACTGCGCAACACAAATTACGATTGATCAGCTCAACGATTTATCGGACTACCCAGTCATTTTAGAGAACAACGAAAGCAGTTGGCAGTTTGTGAAAAGAGAGCATAAAGGGCGAGATCAACAACCCCATAAGCGCAGTGAAACGGTGAGTATTCCTGTAACGGGACGACTCAATATGAACAGCGCAGAAATGAGACTTATTGGTGCGATACGCGGCATGGGTATGATTAAGCTGCCACAATATATTGCCGACCAACAAGTCCGCTTAGGGGCTCTGAAGCAAGTGTTCACGCCCTATCCGTTAGAGGCACAAACCGTCTCGGTTATATATCCAACCCGGATGATGCCCAGAAAAACCAAAACCTTTTTGGACTTTATGCAGGGCAATATCGGCCGATTACAGTCCGTCGTATGAATTGTAATAAATTGGAAACACACTGTTTACTCAAGAACAGCACTAAGTTATTGCGATAATTATTAACTTCGGCACTATAGGCCAGAGCTGATTTTATAGAAAGGGTTAGGAACAGAGCGATGGACTTACAGATATTAGCGGGCAAAAAAGCGTTAGCTGAAATTAAGCAGCATGGACTAAGACCCGAGCGCATTAAGCTGATGGTGGGCGCAAGTGGAGGCCCTAAGTGGCTAATGTTAAGCCGCTTGGATCAGTACTTAAGTGAACACTTTTTTCCACAAGCTACGCAATCTATGTCTCTACTGGGTTCCAGTATTGGCTCTTGGCGCATGGCCTGCTACGCCCAGAAAGATCCACTGGCTAGCTTTAAAGAATTCGAACATCTTTATATTAATCAGCGTTACAGTGACACATTAATCCCCGCAGAAATCAGTGCTTATATTGAAAAAGTGTTATCGCAGTTATTTTCTCCTGAGCGCGCTAAACACATTGTTTCCAATCCGTTAAGAAAGCTGCACATAGTCGCGGTAAGAAATCGTAAGTTCTTAAATGGTCGCTCGAAATTTTCCCAAGGCTTTGGTTTACTGTCTGCTGCAGCTGGCAATTTATTTTCATCAAAAGTAGTTGAAGCCTTATACCCCCGAGTGATCATCAGTCCTCAAGAAAGCACGACACCCTATTTTATCAACCCAGAAACCATTGAATTAAAAGCCGACAACCTATCCCAATCGTTAATCGCTTCTGGTGCGATTCCTATGGTGATGGATCCTGCAAAAATACAAGGTGGTAAAGACCGCTGGCATTGGGATGGTGGGTTAGTCGATTACCATTTTTCTGGGCCATTCAATGTCGAAGACGGCTTGGTTTTTTATCCGCACTTCTTTCCTAAAATAACACCCGGCTGGTTAGATAAAGCAATTCCTTGGCGCAAAGCGAAAGCTGAAAATTATGACAACGTTGTTATGCTTGCGCCATCAGAAGAATTTATCGCCAAGCTACCTTATGGAAAGATACCTGATAGAAAAGATTTTGAGAATTTATCGAATGAAGATAGAGAGGCTTATTGGGATACGGTGCTTAAAGCGACTAATGAGTTAGTGAATGATCTAGATGCTGCACTAAAAAAAGATGGCGCACGAAGCGCGGTTATGCCGATAGAGAGTATTTTGTAGCTGTGAATTACAT
>JBNMPQ010000239.1:0-4730 GCA_051276935.1 Oleispira sp.
GAGTTATCTGAAAAGTGGCGTGATAACAATATTACTGAAATGAAAGATAAAGCAGATGATGCTGAAGATTGGGATGGCGTACCGGATAAGTTGCAATACTTAGAACAGTAACCTCGCCGTTATTGCTATTGAGTGTATTGCTTTGGTATTAAAGTAAGGCACATAAAAAAGGCTACCCATAAGTAGCCTTTTTTAGTTTGTTAGAAATAATAATGTTACCCACAGTCTTTTTATCAACCAAAACCCTGCCTTTTCTAAAGATTAAGCGTCACCAAAAATCGTACTCGCATTTAAGCCTTGGCCTTCCATAATTTCACGAAGACGTTTTAGCGCTTCCACTTGAATTTGACGAACACGCTCGCGTGTTAAACCTATCTCACGCCCCACTTCTTCTAAAGTGCTTGTCTCATAGCCTCTAAGACCAAAACGACGGGAAACGACTTCACGCTGCTTCTCAGTTAGCTCATCAAGCCAATCGGACAGACTACCTGTAATATCGTTATTTTGAAGGGTGGTGCAAGGATCAGCACTGCGATCATCTGCAACCGTATCCAATAAACATTTATCAGAGTTTGGTCCAAGAGGTGTATCAACAGACGTTACGCGTTCATTAAGCGCTAGCATACGCTTAACATCAGCAACAGGACGCTCTAATAAATCTGCAATTTCTTCTGCTGAAGGTTCATGATCCAGCTTTTGTGCTAGCTCACGAGCCGCACGTAAATAAACATTAAGTTCTTTAACAACATGAATCGGCAAGCGAATGGTGCGGGTTTGGTTCATGATGGCACGTTCAATTGTCTGACGAATCCACCAAGTCGCGTAAGTAGAAAAACGGAATCCACGCTCAGGGTCAAACTTCTCTACGGCTCGAATAAGGCCTAGGTTGCCCTCTTCAATCAAATCTAATAGTGATAAACCCCTATTCACATAACGGCGAGAGATCTTCACCACTAAGCGCAAGTTACTTTCAATCATGCGCTTGCGACCTTTCTCGTCCCCCTTGCGGGCTAGACGAGCAAAGTGTACTTCTTCTTCTGGTGATAAAAGTGGCGAAAAGCCAATTTCATTCAAATAAAGTTGTGTAGCATCTAAGGCTTTGGCGGCACTTGGCTCGGCAATAAATCGCTCTTGTGGAGCCTTGCTTGTTCGCTCTACAGGCGCGGCTGGTTTTTTTGCTTTCGCTTTCGTCGGTGCTTCAATTACATCATCGAAGGTTTCTGCACTGATTTCCTGTTGAGCTGCCATGTGTCGTCCCGCCTTTTTATTTCGTTCTAGTTGTTTCCGATATTATTCAGATTTCATACCAGAACGATTGATTAAACTTTACCCTCCTCCTGTATGCCACTTAGGCAAAAACTGGAGAGGGTCTACTGGTCTGCCGTTCCGACGTATTTCGAAGTGAAGCTTCACTCGATTCGTCCCAGTAGATCCTATTTCGGCAATTATCTGCCCCGCTTTAATTTTTTCTTTCTCGCGGACCAAAATGCGACTGGTATGGGCATATGCACTAAGGAATTTCGCATCGTGTTTTATGATCACTAAATTGCCATAACCACGAAGTCCTTTCCCTGCATAAACGACCGTTCCTGCCGCAGCTGCACTTACAGATTCCCCCAATTTACCGGCGATATCAATACCCTTGTTTTGTGAATCATTGGATAAAAAGCGTCCAATAACCTTGCCTTTTGCAGGCCATTTCCATCCTTTTTGTGTGTCTAACGTAGGCTTGATTGGCGCATTACGACGGGGCTTAGCAGTGCTTTTAGCAGGCTTTTCCTTCTTTGGGCTCCATTTCGACGTTTTTCCGGCACTGCTAATAATTGCTGTTTTTTTGACCAGGGGCGGATTCACTATGTCAATTTTTTGCCCTACATAGATAGTATAAGGTTTAGCGATTGAGTTAGTGCCAGCTAACTCGTGGTAATCCCATCCGTAAGTCCATGCAATGGAGAACAAAGTGTCACCTTTTTCCACTATATGAAAACTTGTCGCCTTTTGGCTTTTACTGAACTTCTCTTCAGTTGATATAAATTCGCGACTACTAAGGCAACCTGTCATAACTACACAAATTGCGATGATTGATACATAAGTTGCAGTCTGAAACATTTGATTTCGAAAGTTATTTTTTTGACACATATAAATGACAGCTTTATGCCTTTTGAAAATGCAGGTAATTGCTTTAATAAAATTCATTAAAACGCTTTTATATATTCTTTTTTATTCTAAAAACGACATAAAAAATCGTTTAAATTTTGTAACTAAGACTAGCATTCAGACATTTAGCGTCTAGAGCAGGGGAAAAACATTTCCGCTGCGGGGAAGCAAAACTCTTCATCATGTCTTTTTCAGCCATTATTTTGATGATTCGAGACTTTCTCTAACAAAAAAACACACACAAAACCGACACAAGCCATCACGCAAGCCAACATTATCTGATCACTATTCGCCCATTCAGGCAAGCGATTGAGTTGTTCGAAGGGCACTTCAAGCCCTTTGCTATTTAAACGAAAGCTTATCGTTTCTTTCCAGGGCCATACTTTTAGCAAAGCACCCAGCATAAATCCGGTTAATAAACTGAACATCACATCCTGATAGTGGTGTAACAACCAGCTTAATAAACGCGAGAAAAACATTAAACCAAGCACGGCACCCAAGGCAAAAATACACATTATGTCTAGTTGTAAGCCTTTCACTGCGGCTAGTACAGGCGCATATAACCCCATTAATAAAAGAATAAAACTGCCTGAGATACCCGGTAAAATCATTGCACAAATGGCAATACTGCCCGCAATAAAAATATTAAGGTAGCTTGCGTCTATGCTAGTAGGGCTCGCAACGCTAATAAAACCAGCGCTCAGCGCTCCTATTAATAGCATGACATACGTTTTACCTTGCCACTGCGTGATTTGCTTTCCCATATGTAGGCTTGAAGCGAAGATCAACCCAAAGAAAAAAGACCATAATAAAATGGCATGTTCATCTAAAAGGTAGTGAATAACTTTTGCTAAGGTCAAGATGGCACTTAAAACACCCAGCATCAGTACTAATAAAAACGTGCCATTTACGGCCTGCCAAGCTGCTTTAGGACCTTGTTTAAATAATGTCGTTAACGCTTTTATATTAACGGACTTAATAGAATCTAATAGCTCTGTATATATTCCTGTAATAAAAGCAATTGTACCTCCCGATACACCCGGAACCACATCAGCACTGCCCATGGCGATGCCTTTTAGATACAACCATAAATATTTCATAGGTATTCCTTACTCGCTTAAGCACTGAGTCTTGTGCTAAAAAAAAACCTGCAATTGCAGGTTTTTCATCTTTTAATTCACGCTACGTTCGCAACTTTTCATTTATTGATTAAACGACGTTACTTCAATAACTTAAGATTTTTTAATTCCCGACAGAAAAGGTACAAAATTTACTTCTTCTAATACTTGTCGCTGCCACTTTTCACCGTTACGAATCACCAAGACCAGAGATTGTTTTTCACCGCCTACCGGGAGTATCATCCGACCACCTTCTGCCATTTGGTCTAATAAGCCTTGTGGGATTTCCTCTGGAGCGGCTGCAGCAATAATCCCGTCATAAGGGCCCGATTGTTCCCACCCCCAATGCCCATCAGAAAGTTTAAAGCTAACATTATTCAATTTTAATTGGCGAATTCGTTGCTTGGCTTTATTCAACAAAGGCTCGATACGCTCAACACTGTAGAGTCTTTTCACTAAAGGAGCCAAGATAGCCGTTTGATAACCTGAACCGGTACCCACCTCTAGCACATTATTGAGTGGCCCTTCGGCCAACAACAACTCTGTCATTTTGGCAACGATGTAAGGCTGGCTAATAGTCTGCCCATTACCGATGGGTAAAGAAGTATCTTCGTAAGCACGATGCGCTAATGCTTCATCAATAAATATGTGGCGTGGAGTCGAAGCCATCACATCTAATACTTGTTGATTTTTAATACCATTATCACGTAATCGCTGAACTAAACGATTACGTGTGCGCTGAGAAGTCATCCCAATGCCAGCTAATTGCTGATCATTCACATGTTGATCCTTGTAAAATCATCCGCTTCCTAATGCCTTGCTTAGTAAAGAGTACTAAATACCCGTTAACTGGGTTAAGCATTCTAATGCATTTCCATGAGTCATATCTGCATGAATTGGCGTAATACTGACTTTTCCTTGCTCAATAGCATGAAAATCTGTGCCCTCCCCCGCATCTGCTCCTTCACCTGCAGCCGATATCCAATAACATTCTTTACCTCGAGGATTCGTTGTCAACACAGGATTATCAGAACGCGCTCTATGACCTAGGCGTGTTATTTCAATGCCTTTTAACTGTTCAAAAGGGACATCGGGGACATTTATATTAATAATCGTGCGTTCAGGAAGTGATAAGGCTTCTATTTGCGGTAATAAAATAACCAGTACCTTAGCCGCAGTGGCAAAATGTATTTTGCCAACCAAAGATATGGCAACCGGCGCGTTGTCTAGAAAGCGCCCTTCCATAGCCGCTGCTACGGTGCCAGAGTAAATAACGTCGTCACCTAAGTTTGCCCCTGAATTAATACCGGCAATCACCCGCTCAATATTAAATTCTTCGCTACGATACAAAGCATTTAAACCGAGGTGCACACAGTCTGTTGGCGTACCATTAATGGCAATAAAACCGTTGTCGAGATACAAAGGGTGCAAAGGCCGGTCAAGCGTTAAAGAGTT
>JBNMPQ010000240.1:0-4726 GCA_051276935.1 Oleispira sp.
AGGGTGATCCCAACGCGCGCGCTCCATAAAGACCATATAACGTGCATTATTGATGTGCATATTAAAATCAATGTCTGTCAGGCCCACCCTAAAATTACGCTTAATTGAACTCATAAAGGGCAAAGGTTGAAAACTTTTACTCAGTTTATTTCGTTTATTAAGCACAATAGTTCGTAAAATTTCACGGATCATAAACAACACAACTCGGGTTTGGCAGACAAATAAAGTGGCGCATTTTAACCTACTTGTAAAAATTGTCATCTTTAACGGACATATTATTCTGCAATTAGGCGGCCATTCAAACAATCTTGATTTTCGTAACCTCTACAAAGCACGTAAATACGACTTCTATGGAGAGTTTTATCGACACTATTTTCATCATATTCCTTGAGGGATGAGCGTTTCACGACTATTACTTAATGAATGTATTCTTTGGCGACTTAATACCATGGCACTTCCTGTTCTTATTTGTGACGATTCCAGTTTTGCGCGTAAGCAAATGAAACGCGCCCTTCCCGATGACTGGGACATAGAGTTAACGTTTGCAACAAACGGTGTAGAAGGCGTAGAGGCGATTCGCCAAGGCAAAGGAGAAGTTGTGTTCTTAGATCTAACAATGCCAGAAATGGACGGTTATGGCGTTCTTGAGATTATTCGAAAAGAAGACCTACCCGCAATGGTCATCGTTGTGTCGGGCGATATACAACCGGATGCACAAGAAAGAGTGAAAAAACTGGGGGCCATGGCTTTTATTAAAAAACCCATCGATAAAGCAAAAGCGACCGAAATTCTGACCGAATTTGGCATTTTGTCAGGGATATAACAATGGGAGCCCACGCAATGAGTAAAAGTTTAACCGAAGAACGCAGAGACTGTTATCAAGAAATAACCAACGTCGCGATGGGTCAAGCGGCCGACAGACTTGCAAGATTATTGAATGTCTATGTGATTTTACCCATTCCTAGAGTGAACATGATCAGTGCTAGTGAGCTTCACATGGCCCTAGCAGACACCACAGCAAGCGATAATGTATCGGCAGTATGTCAGGGCTTTATCGGCTCAGGGATCGCAGGAGAAGCGTTGTTAGTGTTTAACGATGCCAGTTTTTCGGACCTCGCAAAATTAATGAATTACAAAGGCCCTTTAGATAAGCATGGTGAACTTGAGCTATTAATGGACGTCAGTTCGGTATTAATTGGAGCCTGCATTCATGGTATCGGAGAGCAACTAGAGCTTTCTTTTAACCAAGGCCACCCTGTTGTATTGGGACAGCACTGCCATGTCGATGACCTCGTTAAATCGGGTAATCATCAATGGTCTCAAACCTTGGCAATAGAAATTCATTATGAAATTGAGAATGTAAATATTAACTGTGACTTATTACTGCTGTTCACTGAAGATTCGGTGGCTAAAATTAATCAGCAAATCGACTATTTATTAGATTAAGGCATTATTAATCCTATGGCAAAATCTGGCGTTGAATTTGGTGAAATGCACTGGTTAATGGACGTACTGCAAAGTATTGATGTTGGCTTGGTAATTCTTGATCGTGATTATAAAATCCAACTTTGGAATGGATTTATGGAAAATCATAGTGGGTTGTGCCCAGATGATGTTGTCGACAAGTCTTTGTTTGAATCGTTTAGCGATATTCCTGAAACGTGGTTTCGACAAAAAGCCGAGCCCGTATTTGAATTAAAAACCCGAACCTTCACTATTTGGGAGCAACGCCCTTACGTATTTAAATTTAAGAATTACCGCCCTATCACGGGGCGTGCTACCAATATGTATCAAAATAGTACTATTATTCCTCTAGAGTCTGTTAACGGTAATGTTAATCATATTTGTCTAATTATTTATGATGTAACGGATATTGCGGTGAATCAAGATGATCTAGTCAAGGCAAATAAACACCTTGCTCACTTGGGTCACATCGATAATTTAACCGAGTTGTATAATCGAAGCTATTGGATAGAAAAATTTCAACAAGAGTACGAACACTGTTCAAATAATGCAGCCCCCTCTAGCTTAGTGATATTTAATATCGACAACTTTAAAAACATTAATAACCAATATGGCCACCAGGCGGGCGATGAGGTCATTCGGGCACTCGCCTCCATTATGCGACAAACAGCAAGAGAGTCTGATATTTTCTGTCGTTATGGCGGCGTAGAATTTTCAATTTTGTTAGTCGATAGCGACGCGGCTGCCGCATCGACTTTCACCGAGCGTTTGCGTAAAAAGGTTGCTGGGTTAATCATTAACAGCAGCGACAATGACATTAAATTTACCATTAGCTCTGGTATCGCTGAATATTCAAAGAAGTTTACGAAATACACCCAATGGATAGACGCTACAGACAAAGCTCTTTCTCATGCGAAAGGAAATGGACGCAATAAGACGACAGTCTATCAAACGAAATAATGGATGACCAACCCAGAAAATACTAGGTAGCGGCTATGAGCCCTACCTTTTTATTATTAAACCGCTATATTCCATTCGTTGCCACCATGCCTTATTATTCACACACTATTATTTATGTCGAGCTTTATAGGCACGGTGTTATTAGCTTATAGTCGCTCTCAACATGTCATAACGTACACATTGTCATATCAATTTTTTCGTAAGCATTTAAAGGTTTTATCTTAACAGTGGCTAGTTTTAAACTTCGTGATTACCAACAAGAAGCCGTTTCTGCGACGATTAAGCACTTCCGTAAAACGAATGAGTCTGCCGTCATTGTTTTGCCCACAGGGTCAGGTAAAAGTTTAGTGATTGCTGAGTTAGCGCGCCTAGCCAATAGAAAAATTCTTATCTTAACCCACGTAAAAGAACTGGTAGAGCAAAATCATCAAAAATATGAAAGCTATGGTTTAACCGCCGGTATTTATTCTGCAGGGTTAAAAAAGAAAGAAAACCAGTATCAAGTAACCTTTGCGAGTATTCAATCTGCGGCTAGAAACCTTCAAGACTTTAGCCAACAATACTCGTTAATTATTATTGATGAATGCCACCGCGTAAACATGACCAATGATGATAAAAACCAGAAAAACAATGAAGAGCAACAAAGTCTTAATCAATATCAAAAAATAATCCATCAGTTAAAAGACTCTAATCCAGACGTCAAATTATTAGGGCTTACTGCAACGCCTTACCGCCT
This sequence comes from Oleispira sp., assembly GCA_051276935.1. Classification (GTDB taxonomy): domain Bacteria; phylum Pseudomonadota; class Gammaproteobacteria; order Pseudomonadales; family Oceanobacteraceae; genus Oleispira. The sequence goes on from JBNMPQ010000240.1 coordinate 3,161, forward strand.
TGGAATGGGATGGATATATCGCAAGCATTATCGAGGTATCGTTCGCAGCGAAGACTCACGCCCTTTTGAACACTGTATTTATGAACTACCCTTGCGTTACTTAATAAAACGCCAGTATTTAACCGAGCCTAAGTTAGTCGATGCTACCATCGAGCATTATGATTTCAGCAGTCTTCGAGAAAATTCCTCAGGTGAATATAGTCCTACTGATGTAAATCATTTATTAAATAAAAACCATCGCGTTACAAAAGGTATTACCGAGCAAGTTATTGAGCTAGGAGAAAAACGTCAGGGTATTATGATATTTGCCGCGACTGTTGATCATGCAAAAGAAATCTTCAGCTACCTCCCGAGTCAACACAGCGCGCTAATTACTGGCGCAACTGATACCAAAGAACGTGATCGTTTAATTAAGGCATTCAAGCTTAAGGAAATAAAATACCTTGTGAATGTCTCTGTATTGACGACCGGCTTTGATGCGCCACATGTCGATATGATTGCTATTTTGCGCCCGACACAATCAGTCAGTCTCTATCAGCAAATCATCGGCCGTGGGCTGCGCTTAAGCGAGAACAAAAAGGATTGTTTGGTTATTGATTATACCGGCAATGATTTTGATCTCTATCAACCTGAAGTCGGTGAAAAAAAGCCTAATAGCCAAAGCCGACCGGTGCAAGTCATTTGCCCTAGCTGTGAATTTCCTAATATATTTTGGGGTATTTGTGACGACGATGGCCATTTAGTTGAGCATTACGGTCGACGCTGCCAAGGGCTGATTGAAGACCCTATCGGCACTGATACAAAAGAGCATCAATGCGACTATCGCTTTGTGTTTAAGGAGTGCCCGCACTGTGGAGCCGAAAATGACATTGCTGCTAGAAACTGCCTGCAATGCAAGGAGGTTTTAGTCGACCCCGATGATATGTTGAAAAAAGCGCTTCAACTTAAAGATGCAAAAGTCATTCGCTGTTCAGGTATCAGTTTGGAAGAGACTGAGAGTAAAGGGACGTTAAAGATAACGTACCACGATGAGGAAGGTGCAGAACTCAGTGAGTCTTTTGACTTTTCTAAGCCCAATCAAGTGAAAGCTTTCAATGGCGTTTTTGCTAAGCGCCTTAGTGCTTGTATTGGTGTCAAGCTAGGTTGTACAGAGATATTCGAAGTAAGCTCCTTAGAACAGGTGTTAAAGCTCTCTACTGTATTTCCTTGCCCTGACTTTGTGATTGCAAGAAAGCAAAAATATTACTGGCGAATTAAAGATAGACTCTTTGACTATCAAGGCCATTACCGCAAGGCTAATGAGCTAGGATAAAATTAATACCTAACAACCCTAGCGTAACATTCCCCAACGCTAAGGAACCGGGCTAACTTTTTAAAAAGCAAAAAAAAGCCTCTATTAAGAGGCTATTCTATTCTTCAATACGGCTTATTTATACGGAGGCAAAGGAGAACTGTGCATTAAGCTGCTTTAGACGTTTATTTTGCAATCTTAAACCCTCTTCAATCTCTTGAAAACGGGCATGAATAGAAACGCCTTGCCACTTTTCTTGCAACGTCTTGCAAGTC
>JBNMPQ010000241.1:0-4719 GCA_051276935.1 Oleispira sp.
CGTTAGAAGCAATGAGAAAAAAACACAAATTTCAGGTATGGGGGTCAGTCATTCCAATTGATACCAAGTTTCGGGATGCGAGTAAGGCGGGTGTTCCACTATCTGAGTTAGAACCTAATTCTCGTGGTAGCCAGGCCTATCTTAAGTTGTTGAATTTTTTGATGGGTATTATGGATAAAAGTGACAAAGATGAAGAAACCAGAAACCATCAGTCTGCTTAAGCAAACCAATGCACTGGGCAGCTATCTAGATGATATGTTGCATGATGCAACTCAGTTAGCTAGTGAGATTATCGATCAGCCGGTTGAGCAGCCCATTAAACAGCGATTAATACTAGATGCCTTATTAGAAGAAGCCACAATAGAAGACGCAGTACCTGAGCACCAGCAGGTAACTGCGCTAGATAAAACAGAAGAAGTTGAGTTAGCTGATCGTTTTTCTATAGAGATTGCACCTGAAGCAGAAGCTGGTCTAAAGGAGGTTTTATATTCAGGCAAGTCATTTTTTCAGCTCGATATCAGTCAGTTCCCTATTCAATGTCTGATGTTTCGTGTTGGTCTTAACTTGTTATCTCTGCCATTAGTAAAAATGAAAGGTGTCCTGCAGTGGACGGATGAATTAACTCGGTTACCTCAATCACCCGACTGGGTTCTAGGAATCCTGAAACACAGGGATACTAACCTTCGCGTATTGGATAGTTCAAAGCTGCTTGGAATTTCTGCTACGAAAGGAATAAAACCAAATCATATTTTAATATTATCAGACAACGTGTCGGCTATCACCTGTGATAATTTAGAGGATGTGGTGACATTAGAATATAACGACATACAATGGCAACCTGAGACAGGTAATCCCCTCATGTACGGCATTATCCGAGAAACACTCGCTTATTTGCTTAGCCCTGAGGGTATCATAGACTCCTTAAATATAACGACTGAACAATGATCTAACTTACGTATAAACATTTTTTTGTAAAAATAACTTAATATTTTATGGCTGCAGTCGATTACTGTTGTATAAATATATTGCATATACACTCATGATTCATATAGACACTATTCGTGGAGAATAAAATGGCTGGAGAACCTGCAACTGATGCCCGCAGTCAAATGCAATGTGTGACATTTGAACTCGATCATGAAACTTACGGCATTAATGTCATGCAGGTGCAGGAAGTCTTGCGTGAGATAGAAGTAGCGCCAGTACCGGGTGCACCTCATTATGTGATTGGTATTATAAATTTACGCGGTAACGTGGTTAGTGTGATCGACGCGCGCATCCGATTTGGTTTGCCGACAATTGAACGGACCGATATGTCCAGAATTATCGTCATAGAAGCTCAGCAACAAATCATCGGGATTTTGGTGGATAGTGTCGCTGAGGTAGTTGACGTTAAACTGTCTGAAATTGAAACAGCGCCCAATGTTGGTAACGACGAATCATCTCGATATATTGATGGTGTTGTCAATCGCAGTGACAATCTGTTAATACTAATCGACCTAGATAAACTTTTGAGTCAAGAAGAGTGGGGGAGCATCTCAAACATGTAGAGATGTTTATGTGTAAATGGCTGAGCCCTTAATTAGTATTGTGACAAAGACGCTAATGGTGCAAGAAGCACTAAAGAAGCCTGAGCGCGATAAATCTCAGAAGAAAGCCGTTAAAAAAAATAAGCCAAATAAAAAAGGTTCAGCTCACATCATTGATACCTATGCATAACCGTTTGGAATTTCTAAAATAAAATTTTCAGAAATTGTGACAGGGTCGCTTCGGTTACATTTCGTGCTTGAATCCTCAAGCACTATTTGTAAAGGCCAGTTCTCGACAACTGCCTTATTTTACGTATTCATGCAGTCTCGCGCTGAGATTACTTTTGCTTGGCCCTCGCTCTGCAAATCAGCCAGTGACTTTTTTTCCACTTCGGTTCCTTGCACTTATTACCATGGATGGCATGCCAAGTGTGTTTTGCCTAAGCTAAAACCTAAGCATCAGAAATCATTTTTTTAAAATCGCTCTTATGCAAAAATATATCCTAAGAACTCATCCGAACAGCATTCATAAGTTGTCCATGAAGTCTTTATGCTTACCGGATAATCGATAGGCAAAACTGAGCACTTCTGCAATGACAACATAGAGTGCTTCGGGGATGTGATCACCTAAATCCAATTGGGTCAGTAATAAGGATAATTCTTCATCTTCATGCACAGGAATATTAGCCTGTTTGGCCAAGGCTAATATTTCATCTGCCAACTCACGATGACCTCTAGCAGTGACTACTGGTGCATCTTTTCCATCATATTCAAGGGCGATCGCAAATTTTTGAGCCATAGTTATACCTTTATATCGAGTAGAGACTCAGGGATTGGACTAAACGCATAATCACTTTCTTGTGGCGGTTGTCCCAAATAACAAAAGAAATGTCCAAGATTAAAACCAGATTTTACTAACTGCTGTTTAAAGTCGGACAACGCATCATTAATTTTATTTTTAGTTGCTTCTTCGACAGCCCAAAAACTAGTGGATAAAGTATCGCCATCTAACAAAATATGACTAAAAATTAAGCCGAGTAATCCAAATTTGAAGCTTAAGCGAATCTCCCATGCTTGATTTTCTGCATTAGCCTCCTTACTTTTTTGGCGAATTTTCAATTGCAAAGACTTCACCGTTTGTTGCTCTATATAAGGGATGTTTAAATTAAATGCGATCGGTTGTTGGAGTTCTTGCTGAAATCGAAGAGAAGTTTGTTGAAACAGTTGCTGATTGAGCGATTGTTCGGTCGATTTAATCGCATCACGAAATTGGGACATTAATGTATCGTTGTTATTAGATGTTGTTTTTTTCAGCTGCTGAATTTCTGGTTCTGCTTGTTTATGATTGGCTTTCAAAAGCGTTTGAATTAGCTGGTTTAGATCTTGCTCAGTCTGAGGAAGTTGCCGCAATAATGAAAGAGGACTCGAACTCGACAAGCCTTTCTCAAGTTTAGTGCCCAAAGTATTCTGAGTCGCAAGTTCAACCATTTTTCGAATAGCGCGTTGATTTAGAGTAGAAATGGTTGGTAACGAGCGTATCAATAACTCAAGTCCGGATATCAATGCCGATATTGTGTTATTAGGCAAGGTATTGGCTGTTAAAGCATTACCTTTATTAACGCTAGTGGCGCTAGGAAAGCTATGGCTATTGTTTGTCAAAGTAGCTGCGGTGGTTTGTTCAGTATGAATTTTTTGCATTGATTGCATCAGCTGCAACAATGGTTGCTTTTGATGGGTAGTCGAGGATTGAGGATGAGCTGATAATAACTGAGCAAGAGCCGATCTTAGTACCTGTTGATGATCGACTAACTTAATTTCAATTTTTGTTGATGCTAGATGGTGAATTATGTTGATTAATTGCCCAACCTTAAGTTGAGATTGTAGTGGTACTGAAATTTGTTCAAGCCCTATTTGCAAGAGGGTATTATTGCCTTTATGACTCACTATGGTAGCCATCGTTGGAAGGTTTTCTGGCAGTAGCGCTACTAATTTCAAATGATTATTAGCGGCTAATAACGTCACTTGATCTTGTGTAGGCGTCACCTTTAATACGAGATTTTGTTTGTCACCATCGAGTCTTATCTGAACAGTATCGCCAGGCTTTAGTTTAAGCGCGTTGCTACTTGTGATTTCACCCAAACGAGTTAAAAGCAATGCTTGTCCATTGGTGACGCTCGCGACACGCGCTTTTATCGAGCCCACTTGCTGTAAGCGACTAAGAACATTAGGCAGTGCATCAACAGTTTTACCCTTTGAGGGTGATGTAGGCGGTAGGTTTAAAATTTCCATGAGGCAATTTATATCCACTGTGGGTAAAGTTCTGCCGCACTTAGTTCGAGTAATCGACAAGATTGGCACGCGTTTAGTTTCTGGTGAAAAGAAAAACGCTAAAAAAATGTCACTATGTATGTCTAATCGGCCATCTCAGTTGGATCTATAGTTTATGTTAGGGGGAAAGTGATGTGACGGCTTTAAAAGTGACAATAAACCGTCGAAATCAATAAAATTTAAAGTGTGAACTTCTCTATATCATTGATTTATATATAAATTAATAGTTGGCACGTAATTCGCAGATGATTAATCACTAATGAGTATTTAGAGTAATTTATAATGGCACAACCTACAACGTTATATAGTGTTGAAAAAAGAAGAGCTCAAATCGTAGCGCTAGGCCCACGAAGTTCAGAGAAAGTAATGAGTAACAGGCGGCATATCCGTGTGTTGGAATTGTCCAGTTTGTTATCTCAAAATATTGAACTTAAAAAAATCATCGACATATTCTCAGACGAAATTAGAAAGGAAGTTCCTCATATTGGTTATCACTATGATCATAGTGAAATAGACACCACTTTTTCACAAGGTGAGTCTGCAGAATATAGCGCGAATTATCGATTGAGTGTAGAAAATAAATCGATTGGAGAATTAACCTTCTTTCGTCATCATCGCTTTTCAAGCGAAGAAATTTGTGAGCTAGAAGAATTGTTATGCTCCCTAATCTACCCGTTAAAGCACGCTGCACTTTACCAAGTGGCCCTCACATCAGCCTATAGCGACCATTTAACTGGACTCAAAAATCGAAGCTCAATGGAAAATTGCCTTCCACGAGAAATTGATCTAGCTAAACGTCATCAACAATCGATGGCAATATTAGTCATGGATTTAGATGGGTTTAAGCAAATTAATGATAATT
>JBNMPQ010000242.1:0-4695 GCA_051276935.1 Oleispira sp.
TAGCGTATTCTAATCGCTGATCTGGTGTGAATTCCTTACGGTCTTTTCTGATTTTGTCAGTCATTGCTTGTCCTATTTTAATGGTAAATAGGCTATCAAGTTCTACAGGTTTATTAAACCATTACAATGACTGGTGCAGGCAAAGACAGTTTTGTATTCGATACTGATGCTGCAACATTAGCGAATGATGGTACTGTAACGGGAATGGATAAAATTGTCGGTTTTGTTGCTGCTGACGACAAGCTGACTTTCACAGCTAATGATGATACATTAGAAAATCTGCAAGCTGTTGCTGGAGTTATAGCAACTAAAAATATTGAAGTTGCCTCAAGTAAGGTTACCTTTGCTGCAGGTGATGATACTACATCGGCAGAAGACGACTTCTTGATCGAGCTTACTGGTGTAACCGGATTGACTACATTTACTGAAATTACTGATGTGTTCACATTCGTATAAGTAGTTTTTGTATAAACTAGCTATTAGGCCTGCAGCGAAATTTGTGGGCCTTTTTTATTTCAGGTACAGAGTTGTTGTTGTTAAATATATACACTTTGCACAATTTGATAAATTTGAATAATTGAGATAGAAAATCAGTATTATTTATATTTATGATCGTAATCTTCTTACATAATATGATTGGATAAATGAATTATGAGCATGTGGACTGACGGTTACGTTGCAGAAATTGAATACACACATGGCTTTTACAAGGAGCTTACGCCAAATTTGCAGGAACTTGCTTGCTTTGTAGCTGAGTTAAAGACGCGCGATTTAGGTGGTTCTGATTTCAACTATTTGGAGCTTGGTTTTGGGCAAGGTCTATCCTTCAACATTCATGCGGCAACCAATCCAGGTACATTTTGGGGAACTGATTTTAACCCAAGCCAAGTTTTAAACGCTCAAGAGCTGGCTCAGGCTAGCGGTGCTGATGTGATTGCACTTGATGCATCTTTCCAGCAGCTTGCGCAGCGCGATGATCTCCCAGAATTTAACGTGATTGCACTACACGGTATCTGGTCATGGATCTCAGATGAGAACCGCAGCTTTATCGTTGATATAGCGCGCCGCAAATTGAAGCCCGGCGGGATATTTTATATCAGCTACAATGTTATGCCCGGTTGGTCGCCAGCAATGCCGCTGCGTCACTTAATGAGCGAATATGTAGAGCGACTAGCCAAGGGTGATATTAAGTCGAAAATTGATGCAGCCTTAGAGTTTTCTCAAAGTGTTGTGGATGTAAATGCTGGCTATTTTGCCGCTAATCCTGCGGTCGCCCAACGGCTCGAAAAGTTGAAAACCCGAGGCCGAGATTACCTAGCACATGAATATTTCAATGCGGATTGGCACCCAATGCCATTCTCAAAAGTAGCGTCCATATTGGCTGAAGCAAAATTGGAATTTGGTGTATCTTCCCATCTATTTGATAATATTGATGCCATTAATCTGAATGAGGCTGCCCGGAAGCTTTTAGCTAAAATTTCTGATCCGATCATGTATCAAACAGTGCGGGATTATTTTGTCAATCAACAGTTTCGCAATGATATTTTTGTAAAAGGTGCTAAACGCTTAACCCAGTTTGAAATTAACAAAATACGAAGAGAAAAATCCTTTATTCTTTTGTTTACCCCATCTGATGTACCATCAAAAACCAAGGGTTCATTAGGCGAAGCTGATTTGGATGCATTCGTCTACAACGCGGTAATCGGTTATCTCGCATCTGATAATTATGTCCCGAAACGCTTTAATGAAATTTGCTCTGCAAAGGATTGTGAAAAACTGACTGGCAATCAGGTTTGGGAATCGGTGCAAGTTCTCTGTGGAATGGGCATGTGTGCACCTGCACAAGATTATAAGATTGCCAAACAAGTTTCCAAAACTGCATTGGGTTTAAATCGTGAGCTTTGGCGACGGGCGGAGTTCTCAAATAGTATTACAGCTATTGCGGCTCCGCTTATTGGTTCGGGCATATCTGTCACCCGTTTTGAGCAATTGTTTTTGAGTGCAATGGATAAGAACCTAAAAGACCCAGTCAAATATGTTGCTGAGCTATTAAAGTCACAAGGACAACAAATTTTGATTGATGACAAACCGATTGAGACGGATGCTGAGCAGCTTTCAGAAATACAAACCCGTTATGAAACCTTTAAAGAAAAGCGCCTACCAATTATGAAACGTCTAATGATTATATAATAGGAACTAGCAGCGGTTTTGCCAAAAAAATAATCTCTACACTGTGCCACGTCTTTAACTTGGCGATTATAATACCCGTTGCCTCTGGCTTCTTCAGTATAGCGTGGTTTTTATTGGAACTCCTTTATCCTTTTCGGACATCTACCCCATAGAGGGGCTTTGTTGGCTTGCTGATTTTATTGGTGGTTAAGATTAAATTCCGCATTTTAAAGATAGCGTCTAGACATGGATAGTCCATCAGATACGACAGGCGTTGGTTCAGGTTACTAATAAAGTCTTCTGTAAACAACAGCAATAAATCATAGGCAATATCGTAGTTTTCGACTTCGTAAATAATTTCAATCGCAAGGGTTCCTTCCAACGACTTTCGTTGCTGGCGACCAGGTCACTAATATTGACATGCTGGCCCAGTACGACTGGATAACCCTGGCTAAAATTAAGATCTAGTTGGCCAGCAATGCCACCGATACAGGCACTGACCAGAATACTGGCGATATCCATGATTAACTCGAGTTCGGCATTATTATTTAACTCACCTTGATATTTTAGTAGTTTAGCCATGTCTGTGTAGCTTGAGTCACTAAATATTAGCAACGCTTCACCCTCTATGTCAGAGCCAACAAATCCCTGACAGACAACCGAATAGGTGTCGTCATGTGCCACATGCAACAGCGCCATTTTCAGATCACAGACCTCAAGCATATTGACGCTTGGCACTGGCAGCTTAACGAATACATTCAGCAAGCGCGCCAATAAGTCAGCGGACTGTCCCATCGCAACGTTAGCGATTTCCTGAATACAGTCACGGTATTGAACTGTGCCGGCGGCGGCAATTTCCTTACTAGTAGGACCTCCAATTAAAGCTTTGGCCGAGTTTTCCGATAATGCTGATGATGGCGTGTAGAGTTCAAGGCCCTGTGAAATTTAGTAAACGCTTCTTTACCAATCGGCTTCCTCAAGAAAGCGACCGCTCCCATCGACATAACACGATTGTAATTTTCGGGTCGAATATCCCCTGACACAATCAGTACCGTGGTATGAAAATCGTTTTTCAGAATAGCTTCGAGAATTTCATCGTCATCCATCACAGGCACATTCAAATCAAGAAATAAAATATCTCACTTGCTTTTTTTGAGTTGATCTATGGCCTCATTACCTTCTACCGCTTAACTGATATCAATATCCCAGTTACCCGCAGTGATCGTGTCATTAACTTTCGTGCGACGCTTGAGTCGTCGCAAATCAAGAAAAAAAGCACAGGTGCTCTTTAAAATCACCTGATCTACAACTAAAAACCATCAGTTTCAGAAAATAAATAACAGTTTGCGATTAAAAGTGGAATTTAACCTAAAAAGCTGTTTTCCAAGTATAGCTGCCCGCGAACGTTCGAAGTTTTATTTTTAATTGGTTGGTTATTGTGAGCTAGGCCGTTTTTTTCAGGGGTCGTGAATTTTTAGCGAATTATGAAGAGATAATAAGGCGAGCTACTTGGCCGACATCAGAATAGTTTGATGAGTCTACTAACTGGCACCATTATGAGGTAAGGTATCGCTATTGGCTAAAGATGGCTTCTGCTTGAAATGATTAAAAAATTCTTGAAAGATTGTTAGGGTTTCTGTAATTACGACTAATAAGACGAGAGTGTATTGAATATTGGAGATGATTCTGAAAATTGACATTAGTGAATAGGGCTTTTATTGTTCCTAATTATACTTTATAGCTGCATTCGAATTTTCGCATAAATAGTTTGGAGCTTAACTCGTGATTAAAAACGAAACATTTAAAGAATCACAGGCACTTTCTCAGAAGGGTTTATTAGTGCTGAGAGGTGTTGCGGATGATGGGCTTGCAAAGGTTGTAATCCAGTCAGATGGGGGCATAAAGTTAATTATGTCGGGGGGGTGTGATTTAATGCCTCATCTGCAGAAAATGGGCTGGGCATTAAAAACGGTTTTATTAGGCCCAACACAGGGAGAGGCCAGCTATCAAATCTCTGTGCCCACGGTGATGCTTAATGAGATTGCGGATGCCGATACCCATCGTGTAGCACTTACTGCAGCAGTGAATTTTTGCCGTAACTTCCCTAGCATTTACTGCATTAACAACCCGCAGCAGGTGTTGGCGAACACGAGAGATGCTGTTTATAAAACCCTAAAAGATATTGATGGTCTGGTTCTGCCTAAAACAATACGCCATACAATAACTTCGCCAAATCAGTTAGCCAGGATTATGGCGGCGGAGTTTGAGGGCCCAGTAATCGTGCGGCCTTGCGGTTCTCATCAGGGTCGGCTTACACGGTTAATTTCTGACGTAGCCAAATTGGAACCATTAAACGCTTTGCCGTTAGACGGCCGTGAATATTATTTAACGGCTTTTCATGACTATATAAGCCCTGATAGATGCTATCGGAAGTATCGTTTTATTGTGATCGATGGTGAGGTATTTCTAGGTCATTTGTTGTTTTCTCGTAACTGGATGGTTCACGAAGAATTGTTGCAGCAGACG
>JBNMPQ010000243.1:0-4685 GCA_051276935.1 Oleispira sp.
TAAAGTTTCGATGTTCTAGTCTATACACATTACCTTTAAATAGTATTGTCTGTAAGAATTATTATCCCTACATTCATAGTTTAACAACTTAGCTGAAAACACAAAGATGTACTCATTTTCGCTTATCTGGAATATGTAAATCAAACTCCGGTTTTTCGTGCTCACCCAATGCACTGTTTACCCAATGCACAGCTCATCCAATGCACAGCTCACCCTTCTCAAACGCCGCATTAATTCTAGGCAAACATTTCAGCGCCCGCGCAGCCAGTGTAGTGATTTTGTAGGCCAACTGATCATTAGAATCGTCAACATTAAAGACTATTGATCCCAGAAATTTAAACAATTAGTATTTTATACTATAACGAGTACTCCTTCCCCCAGCAGCTAACTTTTCTATACAACCCTTCTCTAGTAAACCCGCTAAATGTCGAGTCGCAGTCGCCTTACTCACCTTGGCAACTTTTTGATATTGCGATGCACTAATGCCCTCAACAAATCCTTTTTCGCCACCATCAAGTAAGCGATTTAAAACTTTAATTTGTTCTGCACTTAAACCCGACTCATGATGTCGCTGCCAAAACTGAGTTTTCAATAAAGTAGCATCAATAGCATTCATCGCATTCTCTAAGCTGATATCAAGAGAATCAAAAAACCAAAGCAACCAAGGCGTAAGGTCTTTAGCAGAATCAAAAGACTGGCTTTGCTCTAATATCTGATAATAACTTTTTCGATTATCCAATATCGCAACCGACATAGCGTAAAGCCGAATACTCTGACTGTCTGCCTGAGCTAAAGCCATATCAGTAAGCGCCCGAGTGATTCGGCCATTACCATCATCAAACGGATGCAAAGTCACAAACCAAAAGTGAGTGATAGCCGCACGTAATAATGGATCTAAATCAGACTGCTGGTAACTTTGATTAAACCAAGAGACAAATTGATCTAACTCTTGCTCAAGCTGACCTCTGGGTGGCGCTTCAAAATGAACAGTTTGCTTATCAAGTCGCCCAGAAACTACCTGCATAGGCTCATCACCTCGCAACTTACCAACGATGATCGTTTGAGATGACCACTCATCTTCCCTTCGTGATGGGAAAGGTGAAGGGAAAAGCCATTCATGCCATTGAAATAAACGGGATGTCGTGAGCGGAGCATGCTGATTCTGCAATGCATCCAACATCATAGCCGCAAGACCTTCTGAGCGATCAGAAGTTGGATAAGGTTGTTCTGATGAAAGACCTAAATGTTTAGCTAAAGAAGAACGTACAGATTCCACATTGAGCTGTTCATTTTCTATTGCAGAAGAAGCAATGATATTGGCTAATAGAGTATCAAGGGATTGCTCAGTACTCTTATCTAAAGAAGCCTTGCCAAGTAATACCCCAAGCTTCAGCCGAGTATCGCGTAAACGAGGCAGAACCAGCTCATCCTGCCACTGAAAGTCAGTCCAGTTGGGGCTTTGCCATATCCATCGATCTGTAAAATTCATCATTAAACGGCCTATTCAATACGAAATGAGCCAAATACAACCCCTATTCGGCTCATGCTATGAGCCTATAATAGACCTTATTCGGCTCACAGTACAATTACTAAACAATAAATTATCCTCAACCCAACAACCGCTAAGTGTAAAAATTCGCCTTAACTAGACGTCACCAACAACTTCTCTCGCGCTGTAATAACGTTTCCTAGCTTGCTCTAAAGGGTTTGCAGTGGTTTCTTCACCCCTGTCGGTGCGCCACACAATTATTGAACAAACTTTTGATATAGAGTTGTTTGAAAAAAATGCTTGATGAAACATGCATTATGCCGTGCAGCTTCTCTATATTTTCTAGTAATAACGCAAAGGCTTCATGAGTATCAACTTTTGACTTACCTTTACCGTTTGAATTGGTATAGGTCTTTAATGCTGCTTTAAGCTCATCCGCAATACCAATGTAATCAACAACTAAACCACCCGGTTTATCTTTAAACACACGGTTAACACCGGCAATAGCCTGCATTAGGTTATGGCCTTTCATCGACTTATCGATATACATGGTATGGCAGATAGGGGCGTCGAAGCCTGTTAGCCACATATCGCGCACGATCACTAATTGCAGAGGGTCATTCACATCTTTAAAGCGTTTTTCAAATAATGGTTTATCGTTTTCGTTGTTCACTGTACGCCAAGCCATAAAGCGTTCTGCAGATGTCGCTGCTGCTGAGATATCACCTATCGCAGAAATCTTTCCATCTTTAATTGCTATATCGCCAATATTTTATTACTGACAATAGATTTTTGACTGGAGCGCTGGTTTTACTAATTAAGCCATCGTTAGATGCAATCCGTTCTGCTTAAATGTGCGTATTGCTTTAGGTAATTAGTAAACCAAATTAGGCAGACAATAATGAGAAATAACCCTTGGTTTGAACAGATTATTGACGGCATCAGCGCTGATAAGTATTTGTATTGGTTGCCAGAAATAGGCGTTATCTCTGTTTATGATGACACCCTTTATGACCGCAGCGATGTAGATATATTGTCGCCTGGTATGCGAAGCCATATAGCAAAATTTTTAAAACAGCATGGCTGTCGTCAAAAGCGCGGCAATTGCATTGCTGCGCCTGACTCAACAGGTCACTTTTGGCTGTCTAAGCCGTCGGTAGTACTAGCTACGTCCCCTTATGACGCAACCCGTTACCTACCTCGCCAAGAAGGCGACGTTTATATTCTCACTCCCACTCAGGCATCAGCGTATCTGCTCGACAATTTGCCCTTGCATGCAGCCGTCGTCGCCGTTGAAGAGTTAGGGAAGCAGCAACCAATGAACATTGGTAAGCTCGAAGACTACATGCCAGAAGACTTCAATCGCGGCGCGTTTACCTATTTGCGCAAACAGCAGAAGGCGGTGAGGGCGCAGCCTGGTATGAAATTTAAACGTGCCCTTGGTAGTTTCTTCTAAGCGGGTGCCAGCCATATTAGTAACCATAGCCTGAGCTTACATTCGCTTTAATAGACGTCACCTTCTCTACCGAGTCACCCACCTCCTTACTGGTATACACAACCGCAATGTCTTTCAGCTCAGTTAAAGAACCTCACACCTTCACCACAGGCTCAATACCTTCTTGCCCAGCCATCTCTGGGGCGCTCAGTGGAATAGCATCCTCATCTGATTGGCGTTCTTGAATAAAGTCTTTCGAGAAGTTATATGCAAAATTTAAAATCTGGCGAGTATTACGATAATTCATTTTCTACCGTCGCTACCCGCGTCATCGCACGCACCTTAGAATAACTTAGCTCACCCTTCTCAAACGCCACATTGATTTCAGGCAAATCTACCAGCGCCTGCCCTGCCAGCGTCGTGATTTTATCGACCAACGGATTATTAGAATCGTCAGTATTAAAAAAGGAGAGGATTTAAAGAGAGATTCATAGCATACATAGAAGCCGCCATACTGAATGTTAAAACAGTGATTTTATAAACACTCACTTTATAAATACTGGTTTTTAATACATTAGTAATTTTAGAGCACTACAAAGAAGACAGAACGAGAGAAAGCCTATTTTTATAGACTTATTTCTACTAAAAAAGAACAGTAAATAACTTATAAAATAGAAAAGTAAAATTATTTATACTACGCTCAACTGATTAGTAACTATACACCAGAATTAACAGCATTATCACAACGTACCTGATCAAACACAGGCTGAAAATCAGGTGATATCTTCAAATAGAAATTCTTAATAAACTCATATTTAAGTTTAATCCGCTCATAGGACGAGCAAAAGCGAGACATGATCTCAGGATAAGCAAAGGCCACTTCAACATAACCGTTGTAGTCATTTTCAGGGGAGGTTTGAGCGTAATGCGTCAGTAAGCCCTCTGTTAGTAAAGCATCAGAAGCGTAATAACTTGGGGGAGGATTTTCTAACAAATAGTCCTCATCATTCCAATATTCAATTTCAAAACCGTTATAGGCCATAAAGCCAATCATATCGAAGCGATGTTTTCGCAGTAAGATAGAGGATATTTCGTGATGAATAGTACTGCGAATAGTGGTTCCGTCTTCAAAACTTGGCATATCAAAGACGAATGGAAAGAGATAAATATTCTGAGTGCCTGGATAATAAAAACCTGCAGTATACTTGTCTTCATCTGATAAAATCTGACCTGCTACAAAAATATTATCGACATCAGTGCGTAAAATATTATCTGGATATTTAACTAATTCAGAATTAAGTAATCCTAAGAAATCATAATACCGCTGATCAGTAATCTTTATCAGGGTTCCTTTTACAGGCACAGCTTCAATCAGCCCCCTGTTAACATACGAAATATTATCCACAGGTATTTCGTCAATACTTGTTAATCGGCTTATATTCACGCCCATAGAAATAATGGATTTCTCAGTATTAACTATGTCATTACTCAAATTAAACTGACAGGCCTGCAGACAAAAGACTGCCAGTATCAAAAGCAAATACTTTGTATTAACAGTCATTAATATAAAGAACCGACATATCAGCAAGGCTACTATTTATATTCATAATGCCTTCGTCAAAGCCTGTGTATTTTCACCACAACTAACCTGATCAAACACAGGCTGAAAATCAGCAGAGATCTTCAAATAGAATGCCTTCACATGCTCATATTTATTTTCAATACGCTTATAAGCAGAACAATACTCAGACATTATTTTAG
>JBNMPQ010000244.1:0-4667 GCA_051276935.1 Oleispira sp.
AACATACTTGAACTGTGCCAATGGCTCAGCAGTTACTATCATCACCCGTTAGGGGAAGTTCTCGACCTCGCGATCCCGGTATTATTACGTAAAGGGGGTCAGATCAGTGACATCGCCGAACCCCATTGGCGTGTGTGCGTTAACGAAAACGCTGTTAATACCAGTTTTATAACGGGTAAGAAACAACTCGCGTTATGGCAGCTCTTTCAGCAGCAACCCCACTGGCGTCATAAAGATCTCACCCAACAAGGTTTCGCCAAAGCTCAATTAGATCGCCTATCAAATTTAGGGTTAGTCGAGTCTTATCTGCAGTTACCGGCTCCCCACTGCGGCCCAGCCAGTCAGTCAGCACTTACTTTAAACGGTGAGCAAGCCTCTGCAGTCGATAAAATCTCTGAACAATTGGGCAAGTTCCACGTGGCTTTACTCGATGGTATTACCGGCAGTGGTAAGACCGAGGTTTACTTACAATTGATTGCTAAAACCATTGCCCAAGGTAAGCAAGCTTTAGTACTGGTCCCTGAGATTGGCCTCACGCCGCAAACCTTGCGTCGTTTTCAGGCTCGTTTTGATGTGCCCGTTGTCATGATGCATTCTAATCTCAATGATAAAGAACGCTTAATCGCGTGGCATCAGTGCAATCAAAACCAAGCAAAAATTCTTATCGGTACCCGCTCGGCCATCTTTACTCCGCTGCCGAGCTTGGGCTTAATTATTATTGATGAAGAACATGACGGCTCTTTTAAGCAGCAAGACGGCTTGCGTTATAACGCTCGTGATTTTGCAATCAAGCGTGCACACAAAGAATCACTGCCCATCGTTCTGGGTTCGGCCACACCAGCATTAGAAACGCTGCACAATGCCTACAGCCATCGTTATAGCCATCACAAGCTTACTATCCGCGCGGGTAACGCTAAACCGCCAAAAATAAAACTGCATAGCATCTTGCATCAACCCTTAGAGTTTGGCCTTGCGCTTCCGGTTGTGGATAAAATCAAACAACACTTAAACGCCGGCCAACAGGTAATGATTTTCATCAACCGCCGTGGTTTTGCGCCTACCCTAGCCTGTCGAGATTGTGGCTGGATGGCCGAGTGTATTCGCTGTGATGCGCGCATGACGATACATCAATACCCACCGCACATGCATTGTCACCACTGTGATCATCAAGTCAGTATTCCCCGCTTATGCCCTAACTGTAATAGCCTGCAGATTGAAGCGTTAGGCCAAGGTACTGAGCGCATCGAAGAGAATCTACATAAGCTGTTCCCTGGCAGCGATATTAAACGAGTTGATCGCGATACCGTGCGTACTAAAGATGCTTTTGATCATTTATTTGATGAAATTCATAAAGGTGAGCCCTGTATTTTGGTCGGCACACAAATGCTGGCGAAAGGTCACCATTTTCCTGATGTCACGATGGTGGTCATCCTGGATGCTGACTCAGGACTGTTTAGTGCAGATTTTCGAGGTATGGAAAAAACGGCTCAGCTGATTTTGCAAGTAGCAGGCCGCGCGGGTCGGGGTGACAAGCTGGGTGAAGTATGGATTCAAACTCTGTACGCCGATCATCCTCAGCTAAACCTTTTATTAGAAGGTGGCTATCACGGGTTAGCGGCTAACTTATTGCAAGAACGTAAGCACATTCAATTGCCACCTTACAGCTACATGGCACTATTAAGAACCGAATGCAGTGATAAAAATCTAGCAGAACAAGTGCAAAACCAAGCACGAGAATTTGTGCAAAGTTGGCTCAATCAATACTGGCAAGGGAGTTTACTTGCAATACAAGAAACTCAAGTGGATACCACTCCGGTTACTTTATTGGGTCCTTTCCCTGCGCCGATGGAACGTCGCAACGGTCGCTTCCGCCAGCAAATGCAGATCATGAGTCATGAGCGCAACGCACTCCACCGAGTATTAGGACCCTTGTCTCATTTTTTAGAAGGCCTTAAAGGAATACAAAAAGTTCGCTGGAATTTGGATATCGACCCGATTGATATGAGCTAAAAAATACCCGTATTTTTAGCATCAGCGTTAACCTCTTTAAATAGCGAAAGATCACTTAGCAATCTCTCGCCAATAATTCATTCGGCCTCTCCCCCGAAACATACCAAACGTGGCGCGTGCAAAAGTATCATCATCATGAGCGCCATCATTACCCCAGTCATATTTTAAGCAATCATGGCATCATATAATACTCTAATTTGTCCTTGATATTCGGCGCCGGGCATTACATCTTTTAATATCATTTTCGTCCTTGGGCCAAATGCAAGAAAGGAGTCGATATTAACAAGCTAATGACACTCCACATTTTCTCCATCAACCGTGAGCCGTATTCCAACAGTCGTCGTTCAGGCCGTTGCATGATAAACACCCTCTGTGAAGATTGTGCATAATGTCATCAACGAAAGGAGTTAATTTGCAAATGGAGCGAGCATCGAAGCCATCTCTACTTGAACCAGTAAAAGTTGAATTCTCTGATCATTGATGGGCGCCTAAGCGTCATTCGTAAACTGTTCAATGGTTTTCAGGAATTCATCACTGCTCACTGTGGCTCCAGCGGCTCCAGCTACAATAAAGCCATCCAAAACAGTACTCGCAACAAGCGTAGAGATCTCAGCAATCGTTATGGCAGCGCCTGAGTAGATTATTAAATCACCTAAAAGGGGAGTTCAATTCTGGAGGGAGAGCCGCTTGTCAAATAAACACAATACGCAGCATTGTTTGATGAATAGTATTTTTTACACCTCATATAATTTATTCTTGATCAGGTCTTTAACCACTCGCATAATTCAGATAACGATAAATAATTAGACTGCAATAGAGTGAGTGTGCCGTGCAGAATATACCAGCAGGATCGATATTTTTAAATAGAAATACTAATTAAAATGATGACTAAAGTTCGCTAAATACTGAAGTGATTTCTATGATTTAATGACATTTGATGTCCGCAGTCGTTTAACACTATACGACCTATTTCTATGATGTTATTCACGATGCTATAGACAGAGTATGACTACCAGAATACTAATGATTCAGCGCTGTCATCATCAGCAACACCCTAAACATAGATGGTTAATTGAATAACCGAAGCTTCATCACGTTTTAACTTATAGGGTCTTGATTGGGTGCACATAGTACGTAAGCATAATGCAGCATCGTGACGGTCATGAATAGATTAGTATGAGATGGCGGCATGAGCATCTTTAGACTATGCTTTAACGATATTCAAATTATCAGGATCAGCTGCATGTGGAATGCCTTACCCATTCGCCAAAAATTATCTCTTGTTATTGGTGGTTCACTATTAATAAGCGTTCTTATTTCGACCCTTATTAGCAACTCATCTATGCGCAGCATAATGACAGAACGTATTAATAACGATGAAATTCCTGCAACACTAAATTCCGTTGCTAATGCAATTGAAAAAGAAATTAGCCTACCGTTAACCATTTCTAAATCTATGGCCGAAAATACTTTCACCAATCAATGGATTAAAGAAGGTGAAGACCCATCACGCCTAGACGATATCAAAAACTACCTTGCAGCTACCCAAAGAAATAATAATGCAATCACCGCCTTTATTGTTTCCGGAATCAGTAATAATTATTATTTACCGAGTGGGCTTTCTAGAACATTAGATCCTAATAGTAATAACGATTCATGGTTTTATGACTTTTTAAAAAGTGACAAAAAATATTCTTTAGATATTGATAACGACGAATCATTGAACACATTAACGCTTTTTATTAATTATCGTACCAGTGGAGGAAAGTCAGTTGCTGGTATCGGTATGAGTATCAATCAAGTTAGTGAGTTAATTAAAAACTATACTATCGGGGAAGAAGGGTTTGCTTTTTTAACAGACAAAGAAGGCAACATACAAATTCATCCTGATAAAGATATTAAAATAGGTACAAATTTATCGACTATTTTTGGCGACGATATAGACAATAAATTCTTACAAAAAGACAAAATAAACATTATTCAAACATCCAACAACGATGGTCAATTTTTAGCGGCTAAATTTATCCCCTCATTAAATTGGTATGCCATTATTGAGATCCCTACCAGTGAGATTTTTACACCGATTAATAATACGTCTATACAATTAGTATCCCTGAACATTATCGTAGCGGCTATTTTGATTGCGATTGGTTTATGGGTCGCTTTAGGGGTTGCTCGCCCAATTGTTAGAGCGGCAAACATGCTAGAGAGCATCGCCAGTGGTGATGCAGATTTAACGCAAAAGATGAATGTTGATACACAAGATGAAGTTGGCAAACTAGCAATATCGTTTAATAGTTTTGTTGGCCAACTGCAAACCTTGATACTGGCCATATCTAATAACAGTCAAGACGTTAATAATATTGCTAAGTACCTGTCTGCGTCCTCTGATTCAACTCAGCGAAATACAGAAGAACAACAGCAAAGTGTCGATATGATTGCTACCGCAATGCATGAAATGGGAGCGACCGTTCATGAAATCGCACGCAATGCCAATGAGACTGCTAATGCGGCAAGGCAGTCAGCAACGGAAACAACCAACAGTCAGAATATTGTTAACTCATCAATAGAAGGTATTAATTCTTTATTTGTAAAAATGCAAAGTGCTTCTGGCGTTATTAAAACTCTGGCACAAAATATTGGAGAAATTAGTACGG
>JBNMPQ010000245.1:0-4629 GCA_051276935.1 Oleispira sp.
ATCATCTTTATCAAACACTGACTCGGGCTTTTCCTCCAGCATTAAATAAACGCCTATTTCCATGGTTGCAAACGCTCTACCCTGTTTGGGCTAAGCTGCAACCCGATATGCTGCATGCGGCGACTGAACTTGGCTTGGCTGAGTTAATGCTATCAGGCTGTACAACCGTTGCAGATCATCACTATCTGTTTCCCCAAGCCTTAACCGAAGCCATTGATATTCAAGTATCCGCTGCCAGTAAGATTGGTAATCGGGTGATGCTTACTCGAGGCTCGATGAGCTTAGGTCAGGACGATGGTGGACTACCCCCACAATCGACGGTACAAACCGATGCCGCTATCTTGAATGATTGTCAGCGTGTAATTACTCAATTCCATCAAACCGGCCCTGGCGCGATGGTGCAATTAGCTTTAGCACCCTGCTCTCCCTTTTCAGTCACAACAGATTTGATGAAGGAAACAGCAAAGCTTGCGCGCGCGAATAGTGTGCGCTTACATACTCATTTGGCTGAGACCGAAGACGAGAATAACTTCTGCCTGCAAACTTTTGGCCTACGTCCAGTCGATTATCTAGAGTCGGTTGGCTGGCTTGCAAATGATGTGTGGCTGGCTCATGGTATTCATTTCAACGACGAAGAAATCCAACGCTTAGGCAAAGCTAAAGTAGGCATCGCTCATTGCCCATCCTCTAACATGGTATTAGCGTCTGGTATTTGCAGAACTAAAGAGTTGCAAGCGGCAGGGGCTCACGTGGGACTTGGCGTTGATGGTTCCGCATCAAATGATGGATCAAATATGATTCAAGAAGTACGCCAAGCTTTATTGATTAATCGATTGCGCTATCAAGCAGATGAAGTAACCCACCAAGATGCACTTTATTGGGCAACAAAAGGCTCAGCGAATGTATTGGGACGCGATGACATCGGTGAGCTCGCAATAGGCATGCAAGCCGATATCGCATTGTTTAGTCTCGATGAACCTCGTTTCTCGGGTTCTCACGATCCATTGGCGGCGCTCATCCTATGCGGTGCTCATAGTGCTGATTACGTCATGGTCGCTGGGCAATGGAAGGTAGAGCAAGGTAAGTTGATTGCGAGTGATATTGATGAAATTCAAGTGCGCCATAGAGCTTCAGCGTTATTGTTGGTCAATTAATAAATACCTAGCTGGCTTTTGTACCACTAAAGATGCAAATACCTGACCATTCTGTTATTATTTGGTGTTAATTATTTTCTGATTAACTGAGGCGATAGTATCAAAAATGTCGCCAATAGGATGATGCCATGAGCAAGTACGAATTAGACTTTTTCGTTTCCTGGGAAGAGCTCCATAAAACTGGCCGCATGCTAGCTAAAACGCTTCATAACTTAGAAGAGTGGAAAGGCATTCTCGCAGTAACACGTGGCGGAATGGTTCCAGCTGCAATTATTGCTCGTGAATTGAATATTCGCCTAATCGACACCATTTGCATCTCTAGCTACGACGGCCAAGAACGTGGAGGACTGTCTTTGACGAAATCACCTGAGCTGCCTGATGGTGGTAAAGGTTGGTTGATCATCGATGATCTAGTAGACACAGGTAAAACAGCTGCTGAAGTTCGCGCCCTTTTCCCTAACGCACACTTTGCTACCTTGTACGCCAAACCTGCTGGTATCGAATATATTGATAGCTATGTAGAAGAAGTAAAACAGAATACTTGGATCCGTTTTCCTTGGGATATGAAGCTAAGTTATGCAGACCCTATAGTAAAGGGTGGCTAATGAGCCGTCTTTATTAAAAAATCGCACCCTAACAGGCTCATATATTATTGGCCTTGCGACCGATAAAGCAATACAGGACGTATTGCTTTATCAAACTACCTTCTTTCGAATTTTCCTCTACTTTCCTTTTACTTCTTCAGCGACTTCTTCATTCAGTTCACGAAATACAAATACGCGAGCAACCATAAAGTTAAAGCCCATTCCCATAACAACACCTAAAATAAAGGCCATAAATGGATTTTCGATAAAGAAAGGAACATAGGTCGTTAATAAAGTATAACTACCGAAGTTGATCGCAAAGCCACCGAGAGAGGTCATCACAAACGATAACCACTGCGTGAGTTTCTTCGATTTATCTCTGTCCGTAAACGTTATTGTACGATTCCAGAACCAGTTCCAAGTAACGGCAGGCCAGAATGAAATAGCACGCGCGGTCACATGGTTAAGACCTAAGAATAACTGCAAGCCGAAATAAATAAGGCTATCGACAATAAAACCAGTGCCGCCAACAAAACCAAACTGTAAGAATTCTGAAGCCGTTGGGAACTTGAATTTATAAAGTCGACGTAAGTGCTTGAGATACAAAAGCTGTTCTTTAAAGTCGAGTTTACTCTCACCAAATTCACGATCTTTAAAATGAATAGGCTGCTCAGAAGGTGAAGCAAACTCACCTTTCACCATAATCTCTAAGCCGATTTTATAACCTGTAGGAGCAAGATCTTTAGTACTGCCTAAACGCTCACGCTCAAAAGAGAAAAAACCAGACATTGGGTCTTTAACATGGCATAAAGGCAATGCTAACCAAGTAGCGACTTTAGAATTTAACAATCTAAAGAAGCCCCAATCCTCATCAAAAGAACCACCTTCAACATAACGAGAACCGACAACAAAATCTGCTTCATTGGTCTTTAATTTCCCAACCATGTGAGGAATAGCAGTAGCCGGATGAGATAAATCGCAATCCATCACCACTATGTATTTACCAACCGCTTCTTCGATACCGCGAATAACCGCCGTGGATAAACCACGTTCTTCCGTGCGCACAATAATGCGTGCAGGAATGTCATGAGATAATTTGGTAACAGCATCAAATGAACCATCTTGAGAATCATCATCAACGTAGATAATTTCAAAGCTTTCACCCGCTAAAGCGGTGTTAATTTCTGCTGCGATCAGCGGTATGTTCTCTACTTCTTGATAAGTAGGAATAACAATAGATATATTTATATCCGACATATTTTAAAAACCATTTTCACCAGCGTTGCCATAGACAGCGCCTTATTGACTATTGACTGCTTCTTTATTGCTTGTACCAATATAATGGTCACATCGATAAAGCTTGAAGTAATTCACGTAAGAAGAATCTATCTTTACTTCTAATTCATCTTTTAATTCGCAACGTAAAAACTGCTTAAGCAATTTCTCTTTGAATCCTTTACGGTCGGCATGAAGTAATAGTATGCCAGAATCACCCGCCTCTGCAGACCCAAACCAAAGATCAAACTGATCGAATCTAGAATCCAGTACTTTAACAGGCATTGGACGCGCATACCATGCAACACGAGAAGCGTGTGACCAGTTCGGTATAAATAGGTTATCTCCCTTCTGTGCCAAGGATGTGATGCGAGATGAAGCCTCTTTCCAGCCGATTAAATCTGCTAATGGGTGGCGATAATCATCAAAAGCAATTTTAGGGTATGTAATAAGAACTTGTACAACAAAGGTTAATAATAAACTGATACTGGCTAAACCTACAAAAATCCGTTTTTGTACTTTTTCGTGTATTGATGAAAGAATCGCGGTCGCAATCAAAGGCATCATAAAAATAACACCTAATTCAGTCCAATGCGGTAATGAGCGGCCCTTTGCTGAAAGAATTGAAAACAGAATCAAAATAGGTAAAGCAAATATCAACCAAGTCTTGGCTTCTTTACTCGCGCGTAATTTCCAAATAGCGATTAGGCCAACAATATAAATTAGAGGGCCAAAAGCAGCAAATTGAGTCACTTGCATTCGTAACGCAGCAGCGATGCTGTAATCTGATTTTCCTGCACTGTGATTAAGTTGGTATAAAAATGAGATCCAGTCGTTCTGCATATTCCAATACAGCACAGGTATTATGCACACTGCAGCAATAGTACCTGCGAGATAAAGCCCGACATAAGTAAACAACTGTTTTTTAAATTGTAATGAAAGAACGATGAACGTCGATACCGCTAAAGTCACACCCGTATATTTACTGAGCCCTGCTACACCTAAAATGAGCCCGAGTAATATCCAATCTTGAAATCGCTGCCCCTCGTTTTCCTGAATACGTTTCAGTATCCAAATATTTAATAAACCTGCAAGGATTAAAGGTGTTTCAGGAATCATACCAAAAGGCAGTATTTGTAAAATAGGCGCACTAATAAACAACAAGAGAGTTAAGTAAGCTGCTTTTTCTCCAAAATCTTTCTTTGCTAAAAAAAATAATAGATACAGTGAAGCTGCACTAAGAATTATTGGTATCACTCTTAAGGCAAATTCTGAGTCAGAAAATAATAGAGCAAAGGACTGGAGCCAGCCAACAATAGGAGGGTGATCAAAATAAGACCAGTCTAAAAAGGTCCCATATAAAGCGTAATGAGCTTCGTCTGCTGAAAAAGGAAGTGACCAAGCGTGCAGCAGTGCTAGCAAACTGTATAG
Organism: Oleispira sp.; assembly: GCA_051276935.1. Classification (GTDB taxonomy): domain Bacteria; phylum Pseudomonadota; class Gammaproteobacteria; order Pseudomonadales; family Oceanobacteraceae; genus Oleispira. Next base: position 4,445 of record JBNMPQ010000245.1, read on the forward strand.
GCCGAGAAAGCAAAGGGTAATTATTCTTAGCGACATGATGCTTAGGCTACTTTTTAATATTCTTATGAAGCGCTATTGTAATCTAATGCTGCTTCACGCGTCATGCTAATGGGGTAAATACTTGTTACAACAATACATCGCCTATAATTTCTTGGGCAAACACTTTCTTACAGGCAAAAAAAATC
>JBNMPQ010000246.1:0-4621 GCA_051276935.1 Oleispira sp.
GCAACTTTCATCAAAGTCACAGACGTTGTGAAACCAATAACAGGCTCAATACCAAATTCTTCAGCCACTACTTTAGCATTCTGCTGAACCGAAAAATTTTCGGGCTCCGAAGACCATAAATATCCAAGAACGAGTGCAATCAAACAATAAATAACGATCACGGCCAATATTGTATTACGCAAGCCACTTCCCATATTCATATCTTCTATACGCTCTTTCATTATTTCTACTGAATCACCAAGTTTCTCGCGCATGTTTATGTCCTGTTCTAAAGTGTCAATTAAGTGAAGGTTACCACGCTGGACTTGCCATGAATACTCAGCCAGTTTGAAATAACTCACTCATAAGGTCTATGGCTGAAAGGCTTTAAGGGGCCGCATAAGAACCAATAGCGTGATGAACATGTTCCTGTTTATATACTCTCGAGCCACTTATAGCCAGCGATTCATCACGTCGTTTAACGTATCCGTCTTTATTGGCTTAGCCACATAGTCAGACATTCCCGACGCTAAACACTCTTGTCTAATTTCTGCAGAAGTGTTGGCGGTTAGGGCGACAACCGGAACTGGATTTCGGTGTTGCTCTTCTTCGTATTTACGTAATGCTTGAGTCGTTTCAAACCCATTCATATCAGGCATGTGGCAATCCATAAAAATCAGATCAAAACTTTCTTTTTTTATAGCTTTAATACACTCTTCGCCTGATTCAACACACACAGGATCAAACTTCATGTTACGTAATATTTTATCCGCAATCATTCGATTGACTTTATTATCTTCAACGATAAGAATTTTTTTATTCTCCAAGCCCTTCTTCAAAAGCGGATCGATCTCTCGTTCATCGTCGCTATGAATGACTCTTTTAACGGGAATAGAACAATTCACAGTGGTTCCAGTCGGGTTATTATCAACAACAGACAAGTGTCCATTCATTAGATGAATGATGTTATTACAGATCGATAAACCGATGCCTAAGCCATCAAACTGACGCGTGAATGAAGTATCTTGCTGTTTAAAAACTTCGAACATAGTGTCTTTATGCTCTTCAGGAAAACCAATGCCATTATCACTAATGTCTAGCCTTAGATTGAGTCCTGCATGGGTATTTTCAAGATAAATAGAACAATAAATACTCCCACCATGCGTAAACTTAACTGCGTTACCCAATAAATGTCGTACCAGCTGTCGAAATTTCACACCATCGGTTTCAACAGCATCTTTAGTCACTAGACCATCCATGTAAACCGTCAACTCATTATTGTTCTGCTGAGACTTTTCCTTTAACTGATAGAGGGTGTGCTGAAGTAATGTAGGAATACAAGTAGGATTTGAGGTTAATACTTGCTCACTTTTTTCTAAAGAGCCAAGCGTTAGCATATCCTCAACCAGTTCAAGTAGGTTGTTTAATGATCGATCTGCGATATCCACATACTGCTCGATACTTTTATCTTCATGGTAAGCAATAAGTTGCATCGCTCCCATGGCACCATTGATCGGCGTTCTTAATTCGTGACTTACTATTGCTAAAAATTCACTCTTAGCTTTATTTGCCTTGACTGCTTTTAAGCGCTCAATTTCTAATTCTTGTATTGCCGCAGCCTGAGCTTGCTGGGAGTATTGCAACGCCGATGCCATCGCATTAACGCCTTTTTGCAAATCCCCAATTTCGGCACTCGCCGTTACTTCAATTTGGCTATTGAGCTTCCCTCGAGCAATTTTAGATAGAGCGATGGATACCTTTTCAATAGGTCTGGCGACAGAATTGGCCATACGATGCGCCAATAACAAGCACATAAATAAAATAAAACTGGCCCATACCATCGATTTACCAACAATTAATAACGCCCGATTTCGTCCTAGCACGTGACTCAGTTCAATACTAACGTACGCTATATCGGCACGAATAATGGGATTATTAGTGATCTCATCAAATTCTGAAAACTCAGAAAAGCTCGCTTGTTCTTGACTCACCGAACTCCGATACAAAGCAATATCTTTACTATCAAGTTTGGCATATGCACGCACTTGGCGCTGATATATTATTTGCCCATCTGGCGTTGTGATACTGACTCTGACGACGGAAGGTGCAGTAATAGCATTTTCTACCAAGGGCTCTAATAAACTAAAATTTCCTGATATAACGGGATACTCAATCGAGGCTGCTAACTGACTGGATAAAACTTGCCCAACCGTTGCCACCTCGACTTTGGCATCGTTGATTCTTTGCCAGACAAATAAGCTGATAAGCAAAGTAAACATGATAAAAGCGGGCAAAAGACCTAGCATCAATGCTCTATTTCGGATACTCCAATAGGAAATATTTAACATTAAATCTCTCCCATTTTTTGCATTAAAATCTCATTACTTAAAATTCTAATATTTAATGAGCGGGCGACTTGGGGGTTAAATAAAATACGATAATGTGGGTTATAGTCGGCCTTTAACCATTGCCCGCTTTCTTCATGGTACTTAACGACCTCTATAATCCTTTGAGCAATATGAGATAGATCACTGAAGGTTGTAGAAAAGCTCCCCGCTTTTAAATAAGCTCGAGATGGGCCGATAAGTACCTTACGTTGGCGATACGAGGTAATAAGAATATTTTTGATATTTTTCGCATTATAAATTTCATTATTATAATGGCCTAATAATAAACGAGTATCTTTTAATACATGAAATAATGCTTGGTTAATATTGTCATACTCTTCAATATTAATAACCTTCAACATCATCTTTTCTGCGTCAGTCAGAGTCATAAATACGTTTTTTTTGTCTTGCTCATTATTCACAAGCAGTCCAATTTTTTTATTTCCAGGAATCAATAAGTTGGCTAACTTTAACTGCCTTGAAAGTGGGGGTTCAATAAAGACAGACGTAACCACATCAAGACTTTTAGATTGTTTAGCCGTTAGCATTACTGCAATACGTTTTGGATAGAGCAAGAAATCAACATGTGTCGCTTTCTTGGCACCAACGCTAACAATATAAGAATTTGGCGTTATAGTGATTGGGGTTTTCGAAGTACTGACCTGATAAGAAAAATCAGAAGATGTATTTTTTAAGTGCGTTAATAATTTGTTTAAAGCCGGACTATTTTTTTCAGCCACTAAGACAATATTGTCCTGGGCCGCATAAAGCGGACAAGATATAATCATAAGCAATAGCAGCTTGACATAATACAACGTGAAGTACTTTGCATCCATGCTGTCAATAATCCTAAAATTCTACCGAGAATTTGCCATAATAAACATTAGGCGAAGAATAGATTTGGTTACCATAAGTCAAAGCAGAGTTAGGCTGCCGATTATGTTGAATATAATAAGATATCTCAGCATTCAAACCCGCCAGCATAAATGGTTTTATTACATTTAATTGAAACCGCTCATAGGGTTTACTAATTGTATCTCGATCTTGATTAAAATAACTCAAGCTAGCAGACCATGAAGCACTATTATACATCCAGCTAATAACCTTACTGTTTGTTGAGCTTAAGCGCTTTTCTAATTTCTCTACCCTTTTTATTTCTTCATCGGATAATCTATCTCCGACGTATCGACTTTCAATATCAAGATAAGAGTAAGTCAACCAAAGTGAGTGCTGAGTATTTATTCGACTTGATAGCTGCATCTCTACACCCTTAACATCAAGCTCATTGTCGTTGCTGATATAACTAGCTTGGAGCGTAATAGGGTCAGAGATCAAATCTCTCATCTCTTCATTAAATACTTTAATATCGAGTTCAGAACGCGCTCCGTTTATATTACCCGCAACAAAATACCCTAATTCATAACTCGTAATCCTTTCTGGCTTGAGTGACTTCTCGTCTTCTTCGACTACTTTTTGCTGATAGAAGTCAGCTTGAATCAGTCCTAGGTAATTAGTCGTCAAATTAGAAACTTCAGCAATATATTCAGGCTGGGTTTCTAATAAATCTGGAGAGCGAACGGCTTGAGACGCAACCAAGCGAATACTTTGTTGAGGATCAATTAAAAAGTTAGCGGCTACGCGAGGTGAGAAAGCGGTATCACTGTGAGCTTCATACTCGTACATACCACCGGCATTAAACGTTAGGTTATCACCCAGTCTGTACTCAGCATTTAAAAATGCACGCCAAGTATCATTACTAACACCCCCATTGAAATAGGTTTTAGAATAAGCAGAATCTTGTCGATAACTTAAACCAGATACTGTACGCAAGTCCTCTGACCAACGCATGGTATCTTGCCATTCAACATCAACTCTTTGCTCTGCAAGGTCTGAATTTGTATCACCACACGCAGCTTCGCTAAAAATTAAACTTTGGTCTGAAGGTTTACTTAATATTGTTTGAGTAAGATTTAAATCTTGTTGATTAACCACAAAACCGATACCTGCGATCATATCAGTATCGATTGCGCCAGCCCTTAGCCCACCCACAATCCCATCCAGCTCTCCAGGACTAAAATCTGAGTCAGGGTTACTATACTCTCCGGGTAATCCGGCAAGTGCATTCGCCCAACTTGCATTCTGGCGATAAAGCGTTGCCATATCTTCGTCTAAAGTCAATGTCGGTGCACACACATCCTGAGGCTGCTCTTTATCTTCTTTCTGCCAATAAACTTGTAAATGAGATTGATGCTCCG
>JBNMPQ010000247.1:0-4599 GCA_051276935.1 Oleispira sp.
CGGCCGAAGTTGAAAATGCAATTGGTCAGCACCCAGCAGTGGTCACGAGTGCGGTGATTGGTATACCCAGCGAGCAATGGGGAGAAAGCGTTCACGCTATCGTGATTTTGCATCCAAATGTTGAAGTGACAGCACATGCGTTGCAGCAGCACGGTCATTTACTCATTGCGGGATACAAATGTCCTTACAGTGTTGAATTCACAACGGTGCCATTTCCATTGTCGGGTGCGAATAAAGTACTTAAAACCGAGTTGTGTAAACCTTATTGGGAAGGTCAAGATCGCAACATATTTTAACGTTTAGCCAACGTCATCTATTGAAGGGTGCTCATTCATTTGGTGCATCCTTTTTTACTCGGCATCTACATTGATTGTTAAGGCGTAACAATATTGAAATCGCCCATCGGGCGGTCGAATAAGCTTAAAAAAGATAAAAGATCCAGCTGGCTACCATCAATGCTTAAATCATCAGAAAATAGAGTTTTCTTCAATCCTGCTTTGCCAATCAGCATGTCGATAAACAGCTCATGTTTTACATTCAGCGCGGCATTAATCTCTTTTTTCTCGGTATGACTGTTTGCTGTTTGTTTGTCTCTAGCCAGCGTCCAATTTTTCTCAGTTAGATAATAAAGAACAGAATTTTCTAAATAGAGTACGTAGCTTAAATCCTTATCGATGAAATTAATCATAATGGCATACGTTTCACCTTCAGCCTTAGGGCCATTTAAGCGCACAGACATTGTATCGAAAAAACGCTCGACGGGAGTTTCCAATAAAATATCGCGCATAAGAGCAATATCAATGCCTTTATCAGGGCCACCATGGCGTAGTTCATAAGCCGCCGATAAGTAAACATCTCGCCAAGGGGCAGATTCTGCTTGATAACCCAGTTGATCATAGGTTTTTGCTAACAGTGCTTTAGCCGCTTTGTGGTCAGGGTCAAAGAAAACCGCTTTGTTGAGCAATTCTGCTACCCAGCGATAGGCCCCAGCATCTTCTTCGGCTTTATCAAAGGCGACTTGAGCTTGTGAAACTACATGTTCAATTCCGCCCATCATTTTAAGGTAACGCGCGGCACTTTCTGTATTCGGTAGAGGGTCTAGATTGGCGGGGTTGGCGTCGTACCAACCTAGGTAATTTTGATAAACCGCCTTAGCATTGTGTTTTAGCGTGCCGTAATAGCCTCGATTGGGGAAAGAGGTACGCAATGATTCAGGTAAGGTGATTTCTTCGGCTACTTCGCTCGGGGTGGCGCCGCCATTCAATAAACGCACGCTCTGATCATGAATGTATTTATAGCTATCGCGCTGTAGCTTTAAGAAGTTTTGAATGTTGTCTTGCCCCCACATAGGCCAGTGGTGGCTACCAAAGTAAACGTCAGCCCCTGCGAAGCGATTGCGAGCTTGCTCTATGTAACTGCTCCACTTTAAAGCATCGCGTACTTTTGCGCCTCTTAGGGTATATAGATTGTGCATGTTACGAGAAACAACTTCTGCACCGCAAAAAGCGTTGTGATCGGGCAGGTAAAAAGTGAATTCGGCGGGTGCTTCCGAACCGGGAGTAAACTGGAATTCAATATTAATACCATCAACGTTCAATACAGGAGTTTGGTGGTTCACCCGTTCGGTGGGTTCTAATATACCAAAGCTACCAAAAGCAGGGCCTTTTCCTAAGCCTGAGCCAATGTGACCCCGCTCTGTTCTGGCAAGACGTTTTCCATACATATACATCGAACGACGGCTCATAGCAGTACCGGCAATGATATTTTCGCTGGTCGCTTCTTCCATAAAGCCTTCAGGGGCAATGACTCGAATACCTTGTTGCTCAACTTGCTCGGGCGTTACTAAACCCAGTGCACCGCCAAAATGATCAATATGGCTGTGTGTAAATAAAAGGGCGGTAATGGGCTTACTGCCAAGGTGCTTCTGGGCAAATTCAAAGGCAAATTTTGACGTTTCTTTCGCGGTTAAAGGGTCAACAACAATCCAGCCGGTATCACCTTCAATCAAGGTCATGTTAGCCAGATCAAATCCCCGCAGTTGATAAATTCCGTCACTGACTTTAAACAGCCCATGAATATTATTTAAATGTGCTTGGCGCCATAAACTGGGATTAATACTGGCGGGGGAGTCGCCGTTCAATCCGCTGTATTGTATAAATTTATAAGCGTCCATATCCCAAACCCGCTCATCTTGGACATTGGTAATGACTAGGGAATCTAAGCGAGCGATTAAGCCACGTTTTGCATCCTTAAAATCTTGCTGATTACTGAAAGGAAGTTGTTCGATGACTGCTTTATTGGCTTTTTTAGTGGCTGCGCTAGGCGCAGTATGTCCTTGTTTATCGGCGTTTTGATCCAGTAATATATTCGTATTACTATTGTTACAGGCGGTTAATTGCGCGATGGTTAGTATAAAAAAAAATGTGGTTACTAAAGGTTTTATCATGTCAGCTCATGCTTTTATTAGATTTTTATAGCCGTTAGATACGGTCTATTAATTACTAAAGTTTACTCATGCACAATAAAAAATCCTGTTCCAGTCAGACAGAGGTCAGTCAGAAATAGACAAGTTAGTATTTTTTTTAGGGTCATAGAAGACATGTTGGCCGCGCCCACCTTCTTTTGCTTGGTACATGGCTATATCGGCATGTTTATTTAAACTAGAAACATCAATGCCATGACTCGGGTAAATAGCAATGCCAATGCTGGCGCCTATTTGTATGGGATGTCCATCGATAAGGATTTCTTGACTGATTTGACGGATGATTTTTTCAGCAATAGACCCGACAGCTTTTCGATCGTAATGATTTTTAATGTTGGGTAAAATAACCGTGAACTCATCGCCACCTAATCTTGCGACCGTATCCGATTTACGCACACAGCGAGTCAGTATTTCGGCCACTTTAATTAACAACTTATCACCCACCTCATGACCATAACTATCGTTAACGAACTTGAATTTATCCAAATCTAAAAAGAAAATAGAGAAAAGTGATTTATTACGTTCAGCCAATGCAATCGCCTGGCTCAAACGATCGCCGTAGAGTGCTCTGTTTGGAAGTTTGGTTAATGTGTCGAAGTAAGCCAGTTGTTCTAGTTGCTCTTCGGCCTTAAGTTGCTCTGCTATGCCATAAGCAATACCTAAAAAGCCCGTGATATGGCCGTGTGAATCATAAAGTGCCGTAATTGAAAGCCTTACAGGAATCTTTTCTCCATTTTTATGAACGTATGTCCAGTTATCTTCGTCGGTTCTACCGCTTTTAGCTTTTGCTGTAAAGGTATCAAAGCCAAGCGTTATATCAATTCCAAGTTCAGAAGATAGCTTTTTCTTGCGGCTAATAATTTCATTTTTATCGTGAAATACTGCGGGAGACTTTTTATTAATAAGTTCGCTTTTATCATAACCTAGTAGTCTTTCTGCACTGGAGTTGAACGACGTTATAATGCCTTGAATATTCGTGGTGATAATTGTGTAATTGGCACTTTGTATAATTGCATTATTCACTTGCTGGTTATAAATAAGAGCCTTTTCATCGCTGGCAAATTGGCTCACTAAGTCATTAATAATATTGGCGATATGATTCAGCTCATCATTACCTTTAAATTGAATTTGAACATCTCGATCGCCTTTAGACCATAAGTCTAATACGGTTTGAATCTTCAATACTCGGCCTGTCACTCGGACGTGCAAAATTAACATTAATAACAAAGCCACCAAACTACTGCCAATGGCAATATAGATAGATTGTTTTATTAACCAGGTGCGAGCTTCTTGTTGTCTTAAATCAACATCAATTTGGTAGTATAAAAAACCACACGAAACGCCTTTTAAGACGTTCGATGAATCTCTAATACACAGATCTATATAGCCGTTTAATAATGTTTTATCTTTGGAGAATTGAGTATGTATGCGACTTAATTGAATGGTGTTTTTTACTAATTCGGGTTGAATATCCAGTTCACTTGCTTGCCAAGGATTAAGTAAGTCTTGTTGATTGTTCGAGGCGGCAACGATTCCATCTTCAGTTACGACGAGCATGGCTTTGTTATCAATTTCGAAGGCTTTTGAAGACTGTAACGATTTAATACTGTTCATATCTTTCTTAGCCAGCAGCGGCTCATATAAAGATTGAAACTTACTCAATTCAATTTTTATATATTGCAAAGATTGCTGTTCGATCGCGGCTTTTAAATCGGTACGTATCGCCAAGTATCCTATTAAAGTAACGAGTAAGGAGAAGACGGTTAGTAATGCCGGGATTGAGACTCTTAGAGACATAATATTTACTACGGTAAAAAAGATGAATTAAACGTAGCGTTTGCAGAACTGTTTGATTTAAACCGTTCGTTACCGATCATGTACTGGGTTAAGCGGTTTAATATTTGTATCATTGTTACAGGATTGCCATATACGAATACTTTTCGATCGCTGAGCAAGCAGGAAAGAACAGATATAAAGAGTAAAAGGGGCTCTGAATAACGTGTTTTTAAAGAAATGTCTTTTAAATCAGTGTCATATAATATTCTGAACATCAGGGTTCTCTAAATAAACCATACAAATCTACTTAATAGTTTAGATCAGAATTCATAGCTTGCTGC
>JBNMPQ010000248.1:0-4596 GCA_051276935.1 Oleispira sp.
TGACAAATAATCGTTTTTTACTTGTGAGACATTGACCTATTACGTGTGAGAAATATCTCACACGGTAGGTGGGAGTATGTCAGTAATATCTTACTACCATCCGCTTTTTTCTATTGATAATATTGATAAGATATTGATTTATAAGCATATTTTTAATGATAAAATACACAATCTAAATAAAGAGTTCATATGTACTCTTTTCACTTTTTTACATTCTGCTAACTTTAATAACACAAGGACGGCAGCGTTACAGGATGTAACGGTTAAGGATAACAATATTGCCACGGACTGCTTCAAGGAAGATTGTTAGCCATTGGATGGCTGCTAGGGTGCTGAGACGGGAAGAACAGGATGTTCTCCCGTCTTATTTTCTAAAGGATTAGAAAAAGCCTTACTTCCTCTTTTTATCCCCAATTTAAATTTTTATTTATATACTTATCTCTATTGTCTTTTCATTTATTATGATTTCTGGAAACGCTCCGCTAATATTCCCAACACTAAAAAACTGCCCATAACCGCCACTACATATGCCACTGCGCTTTGATTCTGTAAAAAACTGGACAATATTGGTGTTAACCAAATCGAAAGTGCGCCATAACCAACACTGCACAAACCAATAAACGCAATAACACGCAGCCAAGTAGGTTGCTTACGTACCAAATATTTTAGTCCTCGATTAATATGATCACCAAAAATAACCAGCAAAGTCGCTACCATAGCCAAAGCAATTTCTGAGTTATGTGGTCGCATAACATCTGCTAACCAAACAATCGGTTGCTGCCAATTCATACAAATGCCTCACACTTAAGATTGTTCTTTAATTAATAACATTCTATTAATTAATTTTTTTATACTAATTCGCCACCAATTGTTCCAGCAAGAGAATCAATCATCGCTTAATTTAGGTTAGCGTCCCATTAACCCTTTTACCATTACATTGATTTACTAATTGTTAAGTAAAGCTGCTGGTTAAATTTCAATCTTATGCCAATCTGTAAGTAGAAAAATTTTATTAACTTAACAAGGGGTTCTAATGTCTGATATACCCGTACGCTTAGGCCAAATATTATTAGCTAAAAAGGTCATTACAGAACAGCAGTTAGAGCTCGCTCTAGGATACCAAGCGGTTCACAATAAACCGGTAGGACATTGTTTAATGGCGCTGGGGTTTATTGAGCAAAAAGACCTTAATCGAGCCTTACGCCGTCAAAGCTGGTTAAGACCCTGTGCCGCTTGCCTTACCTGCTTATGTGCTCCGTTCACCTTCTCTCCTTGCTTTGCCAACGAAATATCAGAGGATGACTTTCATCAACAATGGACAGAACAACATGACCCCTTCAGCCACTGGTCTAATAATATTCATTTAGGCCAAGGTGAACTTGCAGCGATTGATGTTTTAAAAGTTGCAGCTGAAGCAGCGTGGGGCATTTATCAAGGCGAACCAAAAGCGGGAGAGTGGCAGTACGGACTATTAAAGCAAAGCTCAAATGATGGTTATTCAATTTCCATGCAAATGCACTTTTAACAAAATACCCTAATTAGAGACACTCTAGATATCTGTCCTGCCTCTGTGTGGGACATCAAAAATCCTTTCAAGTAATCGACTAAGTTCCTGTACCTAAAGTGAAAACCGACTCCTTATTTTGTAAATGAATCAAAAGGTAATCAAGGATCTTTCTTCAATAAAAAGCCATAAAGCTTGAGCGATATCAATAGACCTGATGGCTTAAGGTATTAACATACTATGGAAATGTAAAAATAAACGATCTGATACGATTTAATGGGTATGAAGTTATTCGGTTGATGAATAAGCGTTAAGGCTATCCGTATTATTTTTATATTACTTTTTATCCTTGGAGCCATACCTCATGATGATTAAATCAACACTGAAATCACTCGGTAAAATCGCTGTTGTGGCAGCGCTAGGTGGAGGTGGTTGGTATGCTTGGCAAACCCTAAAAGCGGATACATTAGCCGAAAAAATACCCCCAAGTGTGGTGTATGGTAATGGCCGTATTGAAGCCACCGAATATGACATTGCGACTAAATTACCGGGGCGCTTAGTTGATGTTTTAGCCCAAGAAGGTGACATGGTCGAAAAGGGGCAAGCCTTGGCCGTGATTGATACTGATGATCTCAATGCCCAGCTACGTGAGGCAAATGCTGGCTTACGGGAAGCAAATGCATCTCGCCAATATGCCTTGGCGATCGTTGATCAATACAAAAGCCAACAAACCCTCGCAAACACTGAGTTAGGTCGCGCTTTAAAATTATTAAAGCAAGGTAGCATTCCTCAGGAAGCGGTCGACAAACAACGCACCGTCGCTACTTCCGCGAAAGCCGCCTTAACAGCCGCCAATGTAAAAGTGATTCAGTCTGATGCGGGCATCGAAGCGGCTAAAGCACGTATTCAGAGACTGCAAAGCAATATTGGCGACAGCACACTCACAACGCCTATTAATGGTCGCGTCTTGTATCGCCTTGCAGAACCGGGTGAAGTATTGGGCAGTGGCGGAAAAGTGTTGTCGGTGCTGGATTTAACCGATGTCTACATGAGCATCTATTTACCGACCTCCGAGGCCGGCAAGGTCGGTATAGGTTCTGAGGCCAGAATTGTATTAGATGCCATTCCACAATACACATTGCCTGCCACCGTTACGTTTGTATCGGCACAGGCGCAGTTCACTCCCAAAGCGGTGGAAACTAGAGAACAGCGCGACAAGCTGATGTTTCGTGTCAAAGTAAAGCTTGATTCACAATTACTTAAAGATCATATCAAATACGTAAAAACAGGTTTACCTGGACTGGCTTATATTTTATTAGCGCCAGAAAAAGAATGGCCAGCGCTGTTACAGGTGAGAGTTCCTGAATGATTCCTGCTATTACAGGGACCGAAAAGCTTACCCGGCCCATAAATGTTGCCAAACTCAGTAACTTAGGGCATCGCTATGGCGATACTATTGCCCTTAATGACATTAATTTGAAATTACCCGCAGGCCACATGGTGGGTTTGATTGGCCCCGACGGTGTTGGCAAGTCTAGTCTATTAGCCCTTATCGCAGGCGCTCGTGCGATTCAGAAAGGCGAGGTAGAAGTGCTTGATGGCGATATGCGTAATAGTGGCTTTCGTACCTCGGTCTTCCCGCGTATTGCTTACATGCCACAAGGGTTAGGCAAAAACCTATACCCAACATTATCCGTTTTTGAAAATATAGATTTCTTTGGCCGTCTTTTTGGTCAAAAACGCAAAGAACGTGCTGAGCGCATTAAAGACCTGCTAAAAAGCACTGGCTTAGAAGCCTTTGCTGATCGCCCGGCTGAAAAACTATCAGGCGGGATGAAGCAAAAACTCGGTTTATGCTGTGCTTTGATTCATGACCCTGAATTATTGATTCTGGATGAGCCAACCACGGGGGTCGATCCACTATCACGTCGTCAATTTTGGCAGCTGATTGAACGTATTCGTAGTCGTCAAAAAAACATGAGCGTATTGGTAGCGACGGCTTATATGGAAGAAGCTGATGATTTTGATTGGTTGGTCGCCATGGACGATGGCAAGGTTATTGGTACGGGTAGCCCTAGTGAAATAAAGGCTCAGACGGGGAAGAAGTCTCTCGATGAAGCCTTTATTGCGCTGCTACCCGAAGAAAAACGTCACGGCCACCATACTCTTGTAGTTCCTCCTCGCCAGCCAAACTCCGCGGGTACCGAAGCGGCGATTAGCGCAACCGCTCTGACCAAACGTTATGGTGAATTCACTGCGGTGAATAACGTCAGTTTGAACATTGAACGTGGAGAGATTTTTGGCTTTTTAGGCTCCAATGGTTGCGGTAAAACCACCACGATGAAGATGCTAACAGGCCTGCAGCCTGCAAGCAGTGGCGAAGCAAAGTTGTTTGGTCAAACCGTGGATGCGAAAAACATAGAAACTCGTAAACGCGTTGGGTTTATGTCGCAAGCTTTTTCGCTCTACAGCGAACTGACCGTACAACAAAATATGGTCTTGCATGCGCGCCTATTCCACTTACCTGCTGAAGAAATAGAGCCACGAGTTAACGCATTAATCACCCGCTTTAACCTCGAAAAATATCGCGATGATTTTCCTGCAGACTTGCCATTGGGTATTCGCCAGCGTTTATCCCTTGCGGTAGCGGTAGTGCATAACCCTGAAATATTAATTCTCGACGAGCCCACCTCTGGCGTCGACCCCATAGCCCGTGATGACTTTTGGGAGCTGCTAATAGAGCTGTCTCGCGAGCAAGGCGTGACTATTTTCATCTCGACACACTTTATGGATGAAGCCGCACGCTGTGATCGTATATCGCTAATGCACGCGGGGGAAATACTCGCCAGTGATACGCCAGTAGCGCTTTGTGAAATACGCGGTACCGATACGTTAGAAGATGCGTTTATTGAATATTTAGAAGAAGCCGTGGCCAAATCTGCGCCTTCACGTTCTGTCGCAACAGCTTCTCCAACGGCTCCGACGTCAGACTTATCAACAACTTCAGAAGCTAAGAGTGAAGACCCTGCCGATACGCGCTTGGTCGCACCTGCGGCTCGTAAACATAGCTCAAACAAGTACTTTAGCCTGCT
>JBNMPQ010000249.1:0-4580 GCA_051276935.1 Oleispira sp.
TCAAGGAGGCATTGCTTCACCAACGATCGCTAATATGACGTTAGATGGGCTGGAAGCAGCGGTCTACCAAAGCGTTGGCTTAACGGAGAGCGCTCGCCGAAAATCCAAGATCAACGTCATAAGGTAGTAAGCGGTCATTCTAGAAAGCTATTGACCCTACCCATCTAAATCTGAGGTCAAAGGATTGCCTACAAACTTTTCCTTCCAAAGCCTTGGCGTGAGTTCGTGAACTTGTTTGGCTGGGTGTGTCGCCACGCGCTGAAGCACATCCACTAAATAAACATAAGGATTAATGCCATGCATTTTACAGGTAACGAGTAGGCTTTGAATAATACCCACATACTTAGCACCTACTTCCGTCCAACAAAACATCCAGTTCTTTTTTCCCATTGGAATAACGCGAAGACCTCGCTCTAATGCATTGGTATCCATTGCAACGCCAGGGTTCGTTAAAAACACCCGCAATGAGGCTTGCCGATTTAGCATGTAGTTCAGGGCTTGAGTCATTTTTTCTTTAGGCAGTAAATCTTCTCTTTGGCATTGCGCTTTACACCAATCAAAAAATTCATCTACAACTTCTAAGCTATGAGTTTGTCGATAATTCAGTTTTTCATTACCGTCGAGCCCTTGTTTTTTTATTTGCTTTTCAATGTCGTAAAGCCTACCGATAATATTAAGACCTTCATTAGCGGCAGGATCGTAGGCTTGCGCTTTAACAAAATAACGACGCCCGTGAATCCAGCATTGGGCGAGCTCAATTCCTTCTTGCACGGCATAGCGCTCATAAACGCCATAACCATCCGTCAGCAAAGTACCGCTGAAGCCTTCAAGTAATTCCTGTACGACTTTTTTGCCTCGTGAGGGCGCAAAGGCAAAACAAATTTCATCCTGATCACCTAATACCGGCCAGTAATACGCTTGTTTCATTTTGCCTTTTTTATTTTTGTTTGGCCCTGCCTTCACCGGCGTTTCATCCATGGCAAGCACTTTACTTTGCAAGCAACTATCCCACTGGGCATCAAAAATAGGCTCAAGTAGGTCAATACTACGATGCGTTAAGTTTGTAAGGGTTGATCTAGCCAAGGTGATGCCATTGAGCTTTAACTTTTGGTGTTGTCGGTAAAGTGGTTGATGGTAGAGAAATTTATCAAGCAACATACCGGCTATAAAACTGACATCCGCAATGCTTTTATCAAATAAGCCCGTAGGTGCACTATGAGTATTAATATACTGTGTGACTTTGCTTTTAACGACGGGCTGAATGTATTTCAAGACCACATAACTGGCAGGACGTTGCGCTAAACGACAGGTGACCTTTTCGTCTATAACAACGTATTGTTCTTTATCTTTGCCTTGAAGCTCAGGCGCTGACATCCGAATTTCTTTTACGGGAACGGTTTCATCGAAGCGTAAACCTTTATCGTTCACACTGTCGTCATGATTTTTAGGGCCTTTCCTGCGCTTATACGTAATTTCTTCGGTTTCTTGCTGAGGCGGCAAGAGTGGTTTTGAACCCAGAAGTGAAAGTTGGATAGGGTTATCTTCAATATGTCGTTCAGATTTTTGTCCGAAGACCTGTTGTTTAAACCAATCAAGTTGGCTTTGTAAGGCTTGAAGTTGCACAGAAAACTGGTCTTGTTTCTCAAGAATATCGGCCACATCTTGGTGACTTAATTTTGCTGCTTTTGCTAAATAATCCATGTGCTGATTATACCAAAATAGCGTCATCAGCATGGATTTTATTCGGTTTAATGGCGGTTATTTAATGTCTTTTTAAACTCAAATCGACGACGCTTAGTGAACTGTTTTATATCAATACCTTCGATTAACAATAGCCACTCACCCATACTCATTTGATGACTTGAAAATCGCGCAAACGTACCTTGCTCAAGTTGTTTACTCCAGATGCAGTAACCTCCTGGCGCAAAATAAAGCACCTTCATCATCGTTCGACGACGATTAACAAATACAAACCAATCACCGGTCACGGGGTTTTGTTTCATTACGGTTTTAACGAGTGCTACCAAACCTGCATACGATTTACGCATATCCGTATCTTGCGTACACAGCCAGATTTTATATCCGCCCGTTAATGCCATCATGATTTGCTAAGGCGTAAAATTATACCGTGGCCTAATTCAAGCTCAAGATCCCATTCAGGTGCTTGCGATGCACTTGATGGCAAATGAGCTTGAATAGGAACAAACGTCGGTACATCTTCTTTTTCTGTTGATTCGGGTACAACACATAAGCTCGCTTTCCATTTATAAAAGCTTGAGGTACCAATACTGTTTTTCTTGCAGTAAGCATGAATAGTTTGCTGGCTTGGATCAAATTCATTTACTAATTGATGCCATTGCTTTGGTGTTCGATGTACTTGAGGTCTTTTAACTTGAGCTTTCATACGCTGTCCAGTTAGTAAATTTCCGGAAGCTACTTTATATCAGAAAAATATTTAAACTAGGACGTGCTCGAATGACCGCTTACATAAGGTATGCAGACGATTTTGTCATTTCAGGTTGTACCAAAGAAATACTCGAATTGCGTGTACAGCCTGCGGTTGCACGATTCCTATTGGAACGAGGTCTATATCTTTCTAAAGAAAAGACCCATATCGTCCATATTAATCAGGGCTTTAACTTTCTAGCAGTCTGTCGGACTGGGTCTCATTAACCAGTTGAAAGCTAGTTTTCAACTGGTTTTGAATGCTTATGAAAAATATACAGCCACAAACCCTCAAAACAACCATGTGGTAATTTAAATTTTTAGCGGGATTTTTAATGTTCCGTCTTGCTGTGACACCGTCATCTGCTCTTTTTTATGTCAAATGTCCTTAATATTTCAATTACATCATTCTCAGCGTGTTCATCCGCTTTAAGTTCCATGCCAGAGTGGCGAGTGTCCATTCTCCCGCAGCCTTATTCAGACCTCTCATCGAGAATTGTCTAAATCCCATTACATGCTTGATAATGCCAAATACAGGCTCCACTGTTTGCTTTCTGAGTCCGTACAAAGCTCGACCAGACTGAGTGTTTAGTCGATGCTTCATCAATATAACCGGGTCATCTGTATCTGGAGTGGTGGCATCGGGAGAGAATCGTTCGAAAACCGATAGGTGATGCTGGTCCCGTCCTGTTGCGAATGATGGCCGAATATTATCATTCAAGCAGAGCTTCACATTATCTGCACTAAAATAGCCGGTATCCGCCAATAGGTCTTCTATCTTTCCCAGTTTGTCAGGTAGAGCCTTCAGTTCTTCTAAGGCAGATGTTATCTCTTGTTTATCATTTGTGGCCTGTGTCATATGCGTGCTAACAACAAGCATGCTCTCTACATCTACACTTGCCTGGGCGTTATAGCATTGTTCAAAACCACCCCCAGAGATGGGCATAATTCGCGATTCTTCATCGGTTAAATTTACTTGATCTTTATCTCGTGGGCCAGGCTCCGGTGGTTTAGGGTTTTGACCTCGGGGCTTTTTTCCTGCATCCCTCTGCGCCTGACGTTTATCTTCTTTTTGCTGGTAGTCGGCTTGCTCTCGCTCAAAACGTTCTTGTGCTCGAACCTCTATCCTCGCTTTGGCTGCCGACAATCCTTCTAAGCGCGTTTCACGTCGTGCAATCTCAGCAGGAATATCCATACCATCATTGATGTTGCTTTGATCTGCTTTCTCCGCCTGCGCTGTTAGCGCGGCCACTTCTTCTTTTAATTGTTTCTCAATTTTTTTGGCATGAGCATAGGAGAGCGCTTTATGCTTGCTTGCATTGGCTTTTATTTTCGTGCCATCCAGTGATATTTTCCCGAGTTTAAGTAGGTTCATTTCTCGTGCGAGCAACAAGACTTGAATAAAAATGGATTCAAACTGAGGTAAGAAGCGACGTCGAAATGTGGCGATGGTATCGTGGTCTGGATGGGTATTGGCCGCAAGGTAGCGAAAGGCAATTGAGTCATAAGACGCTCTCTCAATTTTACGACTTGAGAAAACCCCCGTTGCATAACCATAAATTAAGAGATTAAGCAGTGTGACCGGATGATGCGCTTTTGAGCCTCGCCCCTGGTATTGATTAGTAATCTCAGTCAAATCAAGTTGTGCAACCACTTCAGTAATGAATCGTGCGAGGTGATTTTCAGGTAGCCAGTCCGATACAGACGGTGGCAATAAATAGTCCGTTTCCCGATCTGCAATAATAAATCGATTCATCATTAACTTCCCGGTTATGCTGCTTTTATTTTGAAGTGATATTATCGCATATTTAGATTTATTAAGTCCGACAGACTGCTAGGGCAAAATGTTCGTAAATATGGCAATAAATTACTCATCAAACCATCAAGGAAGAGCATAAAATCTTTATTGGATAAGGTGAGGATTATTGTGAAAGAAAATAAAGCGGTAGAGCAGGCTGTGTTAATTAGACAACTCAACTCCATTATTCGGGGTTGGGCAAATTATCACCACCATGTTGTGTCGTCGTATGCGTTCAATTTTGTAGATAATCAGATTTGGCGCCTTCTCTGGAGGTGGGCTAAGCGGAGGCATCCTAATAAAAACGCAGCTTGGATAAAGCGGCGTTACTTCCATC
>JBNMPQ010000250.1:0-4542 GCA_051276935.1 Oleispira sp.
ATAGTCCCTATGTACTTAAGACACTGGACATTGCTACCCAAGGTTGCCTTGATGGGCATTGGCACGCGATGGTAACGGCGCCTCTTCATAAAGGTGTGATCAATGATTCTACAGAAATAGAAACAGGGTCTTTTACGGGTCATACAGAATATTTGCGTGATTTTTGCGATAAAGAAGAAGTCGTAATGATGCTGGCTACAGAAGATTTAAGAGTGGCGCTAGTGACAACCCACTTACCTCTGAGAAACGTAGCTGACGCAATAACACCCGCACTAATAAGCCGTGTCGCGCGTATCTTACACCACGATTTACAAAAATTCTTTGCCATCGAGCAACCGAGAATTCTCGTCGCGGGTTTAAACCCCCACGCGGGTGAAGGGGGTCACTTAGGCATGGAGGAGATTGACATCATTGAGCCTACTTTAAAGGCGCTAAATAATGAAGGTCTTAATCTTATTGGCCCAATGCCAGCTGATACACTTTATACGCCCAAACACCTTGAGCATGCCGATGCGACATTAGCCATGTACCATGATCAAGGTTTACCGGTATTAAAATTTCACGGATTTGGCAGAGCCGCTAATATTACTTTAGGCCTTCCTATTATTCGCACCTCTGTTGACCATGGCACCGCGCTTGATTTAGCCGGCTTAGGGACAGCAGATTCTGGCAGTTTAGAAACCGCTTTAAGAGTTGCCGCACAAATGGCTGCGGCCTATCAAACCAAGAGAACATCATGAGTGATTTTAATGCCCCACGTTCAACGGGCAATCGTAAAAAAGCAGGCCGACAAAAGTCAGCTGCACAAAAAGTATTAACCGCTAACCAGGGTCACAAAGCCCGTAAGCGCTTTGGTCAAAACTTCCTGCATGACGCTAATATCATCAACAAAATTGTCCTTGCGATCAATCCAAAAGAAGGCCAGAATTTGGTTGAAATTGGTCCCGGCATGGGCGCTATTACTGGGCCAGTATTAGAAGTAACGGGCGCGTTGAACGTGGTAGAAATTGACCGCGATTTGATACCGCGCCTACGTACACAGTTCTTTAATTATCCAAATTTTAAAGTCTACGAAGGCGATGCTCTTCAATATGATTTTACTCAGTTAATTGATAAAGAAGCTGAAAACCCAGCACCGCTGCGAATCATTGGTAACTTGCCTTATAACATTTCAACGCCACTGATTTTTCATCTGTTGAGCTATACTAAAGAACACTTAGTGCATGATATGCATTTCATGCTGCAAAAAGAAGTAGTTCAGCGTTTAGCGGCCGCTCCAGGCACATCTGACTACGGCCGTTTAAGTATCATGGCCCAGTACTGGTGTCGTGTAGAACCTTTGTTTATCGTAGGCCCTGGTGCGTTTAATCCACCGCCTAAAGTAGATTCAGCCATTGTCCGTTTAGTGCCTCACGATGACCTACCTTTCCCAACCAAAAGTGTTCCTACTTTTCAGAATGTCGTTCGCCAAGCGTTCAACATGCGTCGAAAAACCTTACGTAATACGCTTAAAAGCATGATTACAGCTGAAAACATCGAAGGCTTAGATATTGATGCAGGATTGCGTCCTGAGCGTTTAAGTTTGGAAGAATACGTAAAGATTGCTGATTTTGTTTTCGAAAATCCTTTAATTACTGAAGGCCAATAAAGATGACTGACTTAGATGCAAACAGTATTCTTCCCGCACACCAGATGCCCGACGTCATTATTACGGTTGAGACTCAATACATTGAAGCTCAATCGACCCCTGCGGATCAACGCTACATATTTGCTTACCATGTTGATATCTACAACCCCAGTATCCATCCAATACAGTTGATGACTCGACATTGGTCAATCACCGATGGCGATGGCAAGAGAGAAGAAGTTCAGGGCGACGGTGTTGTCGGAGAAAACCCGATTATAGCGCCGGGTGACAGCTACCAATATTCCAGCGGTGCTGCCCTGAGTACACAGGTAGGCAGTATGAGTGGTCATTATGGCATGCGCTTGTGCCTAGAAGCTGAGGCAGAAACAGTCACCGATGCGTTATTATTTGATGCTCTTATCCCTGTTTTCACTTTAGCCGTCCCGTCCGTGCTAAATTAAAATAATTTAATCCATACAGGGTACTGAGGTTTTACAGAGTGGCTACTTACGCAATTGGTGATGTTCAAGGCTGTTATGATTCATTAATGGCCTTATTAGAAAAGATCGATTACGACGATAATCAAGATACGCTTTGGTTTGCCGGCGACTTGGTTAATCGTGGCCCTAAGTCATTAAAAACCTTGCGCTTTATTAAAGGCCTTGGGGATAAAGCCGTATCTGTTCTAGGCAATCACGACTTACATTTATTGGCCCTCTATTATAATGAGAATAACCTTAAAAAATCGGACACTTTAGAAGCTACTCTTAATGCAAGCGATAGCGAAGAGCTTATGCACTGGTTAAGGCATCAGCCACTGGTGCATCATGATAAAAGCCTAAACGCGCTGATGGTGCATGCCGGTATCCCGCCAAAATGGGGCGTAAAAAAAGCAATAAAACGTTCATTAGAAGTTGAAACTTTCATTCAATCACCTGATTTTCATGACTTTTTTAATGTCATGTACGGTAACGTCCCAGATCAATGGGATAAGTCATTAGTGGGCATGGACCGTTTGCGTATCATCGTCAACTATTTCACTCGCATGCGATTCTGTCGCCAAGATGGCACACTAGACCTGCTAACAAAAGAAGGGCTCGATAGTAAACCGAAGGGCTTCTCCCCTTGGTTTGAGCTTGAACGGAAAGCAGCTAAAAATCGTATTTTTTTTGGTCACTGGGCGGCGCTTGAAGGTAGGACAAACGTCGACAATGTTTTTGCACTCGATACAGGTTGTGTCTGGGGTGGTAAACTCAGTGCCATACGCATAGAAGATGAAGCTTGGTTTCGAGTCGGCGCACAAGAGTAACTAGCCGATTCACAAGTTTTAAAATCACTCGTAAAATCAGGAAAAAAAATGACTGCAAGCTTTACTCGCATCAGTGTTAATGATGCCAAAACCTTAATAGATCAAGGTCATAGCCAAATAATCGATATTCGAGATGCAATGAGCTTTCAGGCAGGTCACATGAAAGCGGCGATACGAATTGATAATGAAGGTGTTCCGCACTTCATGGCTCAAGCCGATCAGCAAGCGCCTTTAATCGTCTGCTGCTATCATGGCAACTCTAGTCAAAGTGCCGCCCATTATTTTAGCGAGCAAGGCTTTAAAGAAGTTTACAGCCTAGATGGCGGCTATGAAGACTGGAAGGTAACACATCCTCAAGACTGCGAATCCTAATTCACAGTCTGGGCTTAATGAGCGGTCTAAAGACTTACCAAGCAATTACAATATCATCCCGCTGTATCGATAATTGCTGAGCAGACATCGTAAGATCAGCCACAATAAACTGTGGCTGTACTTGTTTCACCGTCGCCTTCATATCGGTATTGGTGAGTTCGATACGCGGCTCTAAATCTAAATTATAAAATGTACCACTGCGATAAATACTAAACTTATCCCCAGGGCGAATGCCAGCCCCTGCTAACGCTTCTATATGCAGACGCTTCCCTTCAGTTTTAATAATTTTCGCCATAAACGGCTGACAACGCAACGACATAGAAACATCATCAATCGCACCGGCCAATAAATCTTTTACCGCATGGCCGTATTGGCTTTTCCAAAATGCGGGGCTGGCAAAACGAACATTCGCCATACGATCTAAATCCCACAAACCTTGAGTCGCATAACTATTGCTAAATATTAACGCACCACTAAAGCCATCATGAACAAAAACATCAATCACAAACTGGCGTTCTGCAGGCTCATCCGCTAATCCCACCAGCGATAACCACGTCACGTCACTCTGAGCTTTATCAGAAACCGTCGATAAGGTATCCAGTCCGCGTACGATACCTGACACAATATATTGAGCACCTAGATTTTGTGCCAATGTCATAGACGTTGTTAGATGGCGCTGCTGATTTTGCAACGAAGGTGCGTGAGCAGGCTTTTCATACAAACTAATATTACTGGCATCCAAAGCATGCATTTGCCCACGGTCATTAAGAGTATTAATAAAAACACGCGCCAAATCTTGCTCAATATTTTGTAATTGCCCAAGCGAAGTTTGTTTAGCTGATACTAGCCCAAAACCTGTAATTGCAACCGCTTTTCTCAAGTTATTGCCTTGACACATTTGAGCAGGCTTTACATCCGCCCGAATCGCCACACTATAAATGCCGTCTTGAGCATCTTCCCACAGCACCTCAACATCTTTGATTTTAGCCTGACTCTTTAATTGAATGTCGTCTTGTTGTATTACACCTTTGCTCATTAATTGAGTGCTCACAACGTGAGCTTCTGCACGAAGACTGGCTTGTCTCATCGCATCTTCCAACGCTTCTTGGCGAGCTTGGTTAACATTACCCCCAATAGGAGCCTGCCCTTCAACCTCTACCACGTAGGCATAAACAGAAAAGCTGGCCAATGAAATCCAACTAATGAATAACATTAATAAAACTTTCATCATTAA
>JBNMPQ010000251.1:0-4527 GCA_051276935.1 Oleispira sp.
CATGCAAGGCAATAAATTCTATCGTCTGCTTTTCAGCCTCTCCCATGCTCACTGTGCTGGCTTTTATCCGCTCAACCAAGCCTGAACCGTTATGGGTTTTCACGTTCCAGTCGTCCATCTTAGCCAGTTCAAAATCTGGCTGATGCACAGCAATGACGGGGCCTTCAGCGACAATATTCAATTCGTCATCGGTGATAATTGTGGCTATTTCAATGATCACATTATCTTCGGGATCTAGGCCTGTCATCTCTAGGTCCATCCAGACCAAGGTATCTGTTCTACTCATTTTTTCACCACTCTTAATCAATGTAGGTAGTTTAGCAACTTGCGTCCGCTGCGGCCAACAACGACAATAGCGACTATGGCTAAAAGAAAATTAAATAAACGTCAAAAATGGCGTATCGAAAAGATTCAACAAGAACGTACCGACCGTGCGACTCGTAAAGAATCAGACATTACTGAACAGCTAACAGGCAATGAGTTAGGCCCTGAATTACACGGCATAATCATCGCGCATTTTGGCACACAAGTAGAAGTCGAATCCCTAGACAGCATCGAAAAAGGTATCTTTGATGATACCCGTCGCTGCCACATGAGGGCGAACCTTGGTTCTCTCGTAACCGGTGATAGAGTTATCTATCGCATGGAAAAAAGTGAGCTAGGCGTTGTGGTTGCGATTTTACCGCGCGATAGCGAACTCTCACGTCCAAATCCTTATAACGAGATTAAGCCCGTAGCGGCGAATATCGACTTTATCGTGTTGGTAGTGGCATGTGAGCCGGTCGTGCATCCTAATCTAATTGACCGCTATTTAGTGGCCGCAGAGAACTGCAACATCGAACCGATCATCCTATTGAATAAGACCGATCTACTCGATGATGTCTCTGGCCCTTATATGCGCAATATGATGGCAGATTATGAGAAGCTGGGTTATCAGACAATGACTTTGTCGATCACTCAAGAAGATGGCTTAGAAGATCTGAAGAAAAAGCTGAATGGGCGTATCAGTGTCTTCGTTGGGCAGTCCGGTGTGGGTAAATCAAGCCTGATTCAAGTCCTACTCCCTAAGCAAGAACTAAAAGTCGGACCTCTTTCTGTCGCCAGTAAGAAAGGCCGCCATACCACCACTACGGCCCGCCTATATCACTTCCCAGCAGGGGGCGACTTGATCGACTCCCCAGGAATACGTGAGTTTGGTTTGTGGCACATGGAACCGGATGATGTGTTGTATGGTTTTAAAGAACTGCGCGACATGATTGGTCATTGTAAATTCCGTGATTGTCAGCATGAACTAGAACCTAAGTGTGCAATTCGTGAAAGCTTAGAAACAGGTAAAATAAGCCAATTACGTTTTAATAGTTATAAACGTATTTTGTCGACCCTAGGTGAATTTGATAAGGGCTTTTAACATATTATTTGCTTTTAGCGATATAAAAAAAGGCTTCTAAATTAGAAGCCTTTTTTGGGGGTTATTAAAAAAAGTTATAAAACGCATGCTACCAAAAACTTTCTTCCTCATTGGGTGGCGTATCGTAGCTATTGTCTAAACGCTCACGGTCTTCCTTCAACTTTTCAATAAGAGAGCCCGACGTATTAATGACCGGCTTCCTTGCATCTTCATTATTTTCAGATCTACTTTCGTTAATAAACGCAGGCCCATTGCCACCCGTGCGCGACTCTATGCCTTCTTGGGTCTTTCTATTTAACAGCACAATAGCAATGCGGCGGTTGATGTCACTTTCTGGGTTATTAATATCCAGCGGGGCCGTATCTCCCATTCCTAAGATCTGAGCAATTTGCGATTTTGGGATACCGGCTTCCATTAAGGCTCTTCGTGCTGAATTTGCCCGACGAGCAGATAGCTCCCAATTCACATCGTCTTCAGGATTATTTTCATAATACGCATCAGTATCCGTATGCCCAGTGATGGATAGTTTATTCTCTACCGTCATCAACATAGGGGCTAATTCGTACAGAATATCTTCACTGTAATATTTGAGTGTTGCACTCCCCGTATTAAACATTGGACGCTTTGTTTGGTCGACAATCTGAATCCGCAGCCCTTCCGTTGTGATATCGATCGTCATCTGATTTTTAAACGGACTCAACGTTGGACTGGCTTCAATCTTCGCTTCGATCTCTGCTTTTAATTGCTCTAGGCGCTGACGCTCTATTGCTTCTGCAAGGCTTTCAATTTCTTCTGCCTGCAATATTTTCTCTGGATCTAATGTTTCAGAAACGGCGGTATTATCTGCGGTAGTGGGTGTGCCTCCCAGATCAATCACATAGGCGCTCGGCATTCGTTGACCCTCTTCGTACCCCTGAGGATCTTGAAAATATCCTGCAATGGCTTCGCGCTCTGCTTCATTAGAGGAATTCGTCAACCAAAGCACAATAAACAACGCCATCATGGCCAGAGCAAAATCGGCCATCGCGACTTTCCAAGCACCCCCATGATCTTCATGGCGATTCTTTTTAATACGCCTAATGATGATATTACGCTGGCCTAAATTCTCCATGTTGGCATCCTTACTAACATATTAGAGAGCACGGTGATTAGTATCATGGGGTTAACGACCACGAACCTTACTATCCACTTCGTCAAAAGAAGGGCGACCATGGGTAAATAGTGATTTACGACCAAATTCAATCGCTAGCTGCGGTGCTAAACCATTCATAGAAGCAATAATGGAAGCTTTTGTGGCGTCATATAATTTAATTTCGTCTTCCGCGATATGTTTCATTCGACTACTGATCGGCCCCACAAGCCCATAAGCAAATAAAACCCCCATAAAAGTTCCCACCAAGGCTGCGGCAACATGCTGACCGATAATGGCAGGGTCTCCTCCAATCGATCCCATCGTAATAACGATACCTAACACGGCAGCAACAATACCAAAACCTGGCAGCGCATCGGCAACCTTGCCCAACGCAGAACCTGGCTGCTCTAACTCGTGAAAACGTGCCTCAATCTCTTGGTCCATTAGTGCCTCCAGTTCATGCGAAGCAAGGTTACCGGATGAAATTATACGAAAGTAATCGGCAATAAAACGCGCTAAGGCATCATTCATTAATATGGCAGGGTAACGGGCAAAAATTGCACTGGCGTGAGGGTTTTCTACATCTGATTCAATCGCCATCATGCCTTCACGACGCGATTTGTTGAGAATGTCGTAGATCAAGCTGAGGACATCAAGGCACATCGCTTTATTAACTTTTGAGCCAAAAATAACTTGCGGCATAAGTTTTAGCGTATCAATAATAAGATGGAATGGATTCGATATTAAATAAGCGCCGCTTGCAGCCCCCACAATAATCATCACTTCAAACGGCTGCCACAGTGCTGCCAACTGACCATGAGACAGTACAAAGCCCCAGCCAACACTTCCAAATACGACAATAATTCCGATTATAAACAGCATGTGAAACTTTCCTGATCATTCAACAGATGTCCCTAAACTTTAAGATACGTTTCAATATTCTTTGAAAGTCATGTTAGGAAAATAAGCAGCTTCGAATAAACTGACTATAGTAAGTAAAGGTTATGTTTAGAGTTTTCTCAAATACACAGATGACATTAAATACAAGTAAGACATATTCACTGCCAGATGCAGACGATTGGCAAAAAATACAGGAATTTCAACAATTCCCATTATTGCCAAGTACTCGCAAAGTGTTTCAGCAACTGATGCAGAAGAAAAATTTAAGTTTTGACGGTTTAGCCGAGATTGCAGAGCAAGATCCGGCTATTTGCCTGCATATGCTTCTGCGCATCAAACAACGAAATCCTGATAGCTTAGAACAAATACATACTGCAGCAGGCTGTATATCACTGCTTGGAATGGCAGAAGTCGTCAAACTGGTTAAACACATTCCAGCCCTGGATACTTCACCTAAAAATCGTTCAGCACGTCATTATATCGCACTGTTAAATACGGCGGTTTTGGCGGGCCGAATAGCGGCGCAATGGGCAAGAATTAAACCCGGTTTAAATGAACATCAAGCACAATGGTCAGCCATGTTAGCGTCTGCTCCATTATGGCCCTGGCAGTTGCAACAGGTCAGTGCCAGTCAAGAAACGTTCAACCAGATGAGCCAAGGAAAGGACTTAATTCCTGCTCTAGAAGCAGGTTTTGGCAAGCTGACTAAAAGCCGTCTTGGGCACTGGAGGCGATTGGCTGAAGCATTGGCGTTACCCACCGTATGCCAATCGTTATGGCAACAGCAATGCTGGCCTAAACCCAAAGAGTGGCAAGTACTTCGTTTTCAAAAGTTAAACCGCATAGAAGAGCACCGTGCTTTAAAACATCAATGTCAGCAGCCTGAAATGCTGATTTATATGGCCAATGCTTTGGCCAGTCAGTATCAACTAGGAGCCTACCGCTTCAAAACGAAACGCTGGTTATGTTTAAGCGCCAATTTTCTTAATCTTGATGTACAACAAGTCCATCAAGACATGGTGACAATGAATCTTTTAATGGCAAAACAAGGAAGGCGTTTATTCTCGGTCTTTTCGCTCCTAGCACC
>JBNMPQ010000252.1:0-4499 GCA_051276935.1 Oleispira sp.
CCGGTCATCAGATACTATGGCAAGGGTATTCGGTGTTTCAACTCATGTGCGAGGGATTCTCGTTGCTGGAGGATGGGTAATGTTATTCGGTAACACTCATTATGGGTAATGGGCAGTCCTAGGTAAGATGTTAACCATTAGAATAATAATCCCATTGATTGCTACATTGGCAATTTTATTAGCCTGTCAGTAATTCCCCTGTGTCTGATACCATCTCTTTTAATCGATCACAATAGGCTATTATACCAATTGTGATTGATAGGGTTTTTGGTGCTTAATTACACCAAAACATATATGTACCAGCTTTCGCATCGCTGCACCTATTGCGCTCATTTTGCATTTGCCATTTGTTAATAAACGTCGATATTGATCCTTTATATCCGGATTGTGCTGAATAGCTGTAACTGCTGCCATATTAAAGAATCGACCTAATTTCAGCGTTGCCTGTCTTGGAGAGCTAGGCCGTCCTCTAACGCTCTTTCTTGACTCATGTTGCACAGTCGCTAATCCAGCATAAACCGCGCACTGAGACGCTTGAATGAAGTCTCTGCTGCGCATCATTGCCAGCATAGCCCGGGCTACAACAGGTACTATGCCAGGGATACTAAGAAGTAATTTATGGTCTTTTTCTAGCTCTGGAACATTCGATATAAAGCTCTTCAATTTTTCCTCTAGACTCTTTTTTCTTTTTCCAAGTACTTAATTATTTTTCGAATAGAGTGTATGACTTCTTTTAGTACAGTGCCTATTTGGACCTTCTCAAAACGATTTTTTTCACGCTGTATATCTTTTCCTAAAGCGTTTAAACGGCTGCCAAAGGCCTTTAGTTTCCTTACTTCTGATGACTTTGGTTTCCAAGGTAAAATATTCTCAGCTGCACCATATTTGGCCAAAACAAGGCTGTCCTTTTATCTGTTTTGGTCTTCACCCCGATGCCTTTAGCATTGTAAGAAAAGCTGGGTTAATGACACACACCTTGAATTCTTTGGTAAAAAGGTATTCAGCTATGGCTTCATGGTAAATTCCAGTCACTTCCATGACGACCTGAATGTCATCGGGAGCCTTACCAGTGTTATCGCATAGCCACTGACCGAGTAGGCGATGCTCAGATGGCGTATTACGATGTATTGTTGTCTTAATTTTTTCTGACTTTCGATCTCGAAACCGATGGATGGACTAAATCGTCAAAAAAGTAGCTTTTGTCACCTGTTGGAACTACATCAAGATCACTCGCAAGCCAAAAATCGCCAGTATTTACAGCCAACAGCTTGATCCGAAGCTCTACTTTGGTAAATTCTTCTCCGCACTCGTCAAATCCGTACTCAGCGTCAGTTAGAATTTGTGGGTACATCACAAACACCATTATATTTCCATTTTTTTTATTTGGCTAACCAAGTTTGACAATTCTCCTGCGGTTGCATCTGAGCTGATGATTTCATTGATGACATCCCCACAGACATCGCAGTCGCATTTGTCATTTACATCGTTGCCACTACCGTTCATTAGCACCCAATCCCAATTGCCCGGTTCATATTGATCTTTGACGTTGATTAATTCCACACCATCGATAACACCTTAAAATGACGCACCACTAATGGCACGATTATCAACGCTAACTTGCAGTGCCTTGCCAACCTCGCCTGGTATAGATTGTTTAGAGTTGGCGTGCCAATCAAAAAACGAGTCGCCAATAGCTAATATTTTTAACGTGCTTAGGGCAAGTTTTACAATCGCTGTCTAGGCATCCTTAATTGCAGTTAAAAATGAATGTCTTAATACGATTTCATTCGTTCGTTTCTGAAAACAACGAGGAACCCTATTTCCCCTAAATTCAAAGAGACCTCACCTATATTAGCCACTAGTTTTGAAGTCACCATGACATTGAGCATAATTTTTGGTTTGGCTTATGGATCGATCTGAAAACTGCTGTAATAACATGGAATTGAGTTAGTTTAAGTAGCAAAACAGATTATTGGAATAATGTAGGGGTGCAAGTATTTCGGCTGTTTGTAAAAAGAATGGTTAAACAGGAGAAACTACCAAAAACAGTAGGCGGCAAAACAGGATATATTTAAATGTTTTATAACCCAGAGTTGATTGCGATTTACTCTGAGTTATAAAGTCCGATATTTATGAAAATTAATTAATTATTTAAAATTCAAGAAGTTATTTAACTGGTTGGGCTAAGTAGGTTGATCATTCTATTTTCATCGGCAATGCAGACTTCGTACTCAGGTGTATTACCTACGTCAATTGCGATCTTAGTCATCTAAGATCATTGATTTGTTCAAGCTCATCGTCGAAGCAATGCAATCCAGCGCCAAAAGTTAAGAAGAGATACCAGTGATGCCGCGACGTAGGTCCAGGCTGCAGCTCGCAATATAGAACGCGCGGCTGGAATTTGCTGTTTCGAAAGGTACCCAGTAGACAGCAAAGGCAGCGCCTTTTTAAAGCTGGCATCGATCTCGACAGGCAGGGTTAATAAATGCATTAACAATGCGAAGCCCATGATCAACAATGCACCAGTGACATTTAGCACCGCAGCTGACGGTAAGCCCGTTATTAGCACGCTGAATGGTGCTGCGAACAACAACAACGAACCAATACGCTGGGCCCACACCGCGCTTGAAGCAAGGCGTGTGCGCATTAGGAACAGTGGTTCTGCCGCGGCGTGCTGGTATGCATGCCCACATTCATGCGCCGCAACCGTAATGGCAGTCAGCGTCTTGCCCTCAAATTTGTCTGGCGTTAGCCTTACCACACGCACCATGGGGTCGTAATGATCGCCGAGGTCGGTTACTTCGACCTTAACCTCCTGCAAACCGTACCGGTCAAGCAGGTGCCGCGCCAGTTCGCCGCCGGTACCGAGGAAATTATCTTCCGGCACACGGTTATAACGGTTCAGGACATTATTAATCCACAGCTGCGGCCCGTAAATTAGAATTAAAACCAAAAGAAAAGTGAGTACGTAAGTCATAAAATATTAATCTATTACTTTAAATAATGTTAGCGGGATAACCGATAGTTGATACAAGGCTTAGCCGGCTGGTTTACAGGCCATACGATATTACTGTCTTATCCAGCAATAGTCGTTTTCACTTAACCTACTGTCGGAAGGCTCTAAAATTACGCTGAGGAAAAGCCCGACTGTTTTTTTATACTGATAAATTAACTAGTTAACCTAAAACAGGGGTGAAAAACGTAATTGAGAACGTTTGTGCCCAGTAGTTACCTGCGTTCTTAATCGACAATTTTGTGCTGCGTATTTATCTTTGGCAAAAGCAATGGGGATAACTAAATTCATTACTGCGTAAAAGCCAGCAACAATTGGAGATTGAATGAGTTCCCAAAGGCATTGGTGCTGATAGTGGTGATTGGGCTGTTCCAGCCTTTTTACAATTCACAAATTCGACATTTGTGGTTTGATAAAGTTTATTTATTTCACGAACTAATTCAAAAACAATGATATCTACTTTAGAAGATCTATGAGTTCCAAACATGAACGCTTTTATCTGGACGTAATACCTTTTCCTTCGCCATTTGGCTCTAAAAACCAAAACCCTTGCCGGCATGCCTGTTAAAAGCTTTACCTTGAAATTTAGCGCTTCTACTTGATACCACTTCAATGAATTTTACAGGCTTTCAGTTAACAGTACTTACGGAGCCTGAAAATCAAGTTTACGTGAATAGTCTACTAGGCTCCCAAGTGAAGTGAATTAAGTCAAACAAGCTCAGCAACCTCAATGTTTATTTTTTTGGCTGAATTTATGCTTTAAAGGCATGTTCCCCTAACCTAACTTTGAAAAATGGAGAGGCTCAGGAATACCACCTGTATTTGATAATTTGTGTATAAGAAAACACTAATTATTTTGATACTATCGATTAGGTTTGTGTTCGTTAAACGAATAACCTTCAGCTTTCTTGATTGCAATCAGCCGATCTTTTGAGGTAATAGCGTCCTTACGGGTAGTGCGAGTCATCATCAATTTCTGTTATAAGCTTCAATTATTTGCAATAAAAATTAGGGGGATGAAACCCAATAAAGTGCTGTTGAAGAAACTCGTATCCTGTTTTTTCTAAGCAATATTTGTTATTCAACTTTTTCAGGGCTATTGTATTTGGTCTGTTTTCTCGAACGTGCTATTTCAATTTTTTGTTCATATCCACCTACCCAATCTATGAAGGGACTTTCTCCATCAACCCTACTAGCAAATAATGGCATGTGTTTAGCCATTTTCTTAGCTGATGCATGATAGTTGATACTGCGTTACGGTATTGTTTAGTTGGCAGATCGAAGTGACGTTATTTTCTCTTCTTAAAGACACAGGTGCCATTAATGATCCATACACTTAGTTAACTCGTAATATTGAATAACATTTATCCATTATAACAATAATAAGTTAATTAAGAGGATTTCCCTATGCCTGAAGGCCCTGAAATACGTTTAGCGGCAGATCGAATCGCTAACCCATCTTTAGGGCGGTCTGACAACAGTTCTT
>JBNMPQ010000253.1:0-4471 GCA_051276935.1 Oleispira sp.
TGCGCTGAATACCTAGCGCTTAAAATTCAATCTTACACCTTATTTGCTACTCACTATTTTGAGTTAACGCAACTAGCCGAAGACTTGCCTGAACTGGCTAATGTGCATCTCGATGCGGTGGAGCACGAAGAAGCGATTCGATTTATGCATGCGGTACAAGAAGGGGCAGCCAGTAAAAGTTACGGCTTACAGGTAGCTCAACTAGCGGGTGTTCCCAGAAGCGTTATTCAGAAAGCCAAACATAAACTATCAGAGTTAGAAAGTCAGCCAGTGTCCAACAATCAACCACCTGTTAGGCAAGAGCAGCAACTTAATCTACTTAATTCAGTGGACGAATTACGTTTATGTCTAAAGCAAATTAACCCAGACAATTTAACGCCTAAAGAAGCGTTAGAATATTTGTATCAACTAAAAACCTTAGCATCACAAGATTAACTTTGGCATTTAATTAAACAAGGAATACACGGTGGAATTACCAGCAATAATTACCCTTATAGCGTTGTTAGAGTATTTATTTTTTGCCTTCAAGGTTGGCTTTAGTCGAGAAAAATATAACGTAATTGCGCCTGCTGTATCTGGCAATCCCGTATGGGAAAGGCTGTATCGCGTACAACAAAACACTCTCGAACAATTAATCGTATTTATACCTGCGCTGTGGCTTTTTTCATATTTGGTCAGCCCCTCAATAGCTGCTGCAATTGGTATTCTATTTATAGTCGGCCGACCTATTTACTACGTCAGCTATGTTAAAGACCCACGCAGCAGAGCTCTTGGTTTTGTAATGGGGTTTCTCGCTAACATTGCTTTAATATTAGGAGGTCTAGGCGCAGCGATATTCAGCCTAATGGCATAATTAAGTTTCGGTATAAGGTATATACTAAATCAAAACATCCTTTACTTAAGCCACCTCAAGATGCACATTCTGAGGTGGCTTGAATATTTGTCTTTTATTTAAGATTATTCTTTGTCTGAGATGGCATTTTTTAGTACAATGTTAACCCGTCCGGTAATGGTTTTTTTCTTGGTTCTTTAACAAGGAAACTCAAACCACACTTTACAACGCCTATTCAATTCAAACGCCTTTATTAGGGTTATCATGACACATTATATTTTCGTCACAGGTGGTGTAGTTTCATCACTTGGAAAAGGTATTGCTGCAGCCTCGCTTGCCGCAATCCTAGAAGCTAGAGGCTTGAACGTCACTATGCTCAAGCTTGACCCTTATATCAACGTTGACCCAGGCACTATGAGCCCAATTCAGCACGGTGAAGTGTTTGTCACCGATGATGGTGCTGAAACAGATTTAGACTTAGGCCACTACGAACGTTTCATTCGTACTCGCATGACTAAACGAAATAACTTCACGACTGGCAGAGTATACGAAGAAGTGCTTAAGCGGGAGCGCCGAGGTGATTATCTAGGTGCCACCATTCAAGTTATTCCGCATATCACTAACGAAATTAAGCGCCGAATTATTGATGGATCAGAAGGTGTAGATGTCGCCATAGTAGAAATTGGCGGTACTGTGGGTGACATTGAATCACAACCGTTTATCGAAGCAATTCGCCAATTGGGTGTTGAAGTAGGACGAGACCGAGCAATGTTTATGCACCTTACGTTAGTGCCTTACCTCGCTGTTTCGGCTGAAGTAAAAACCAAGCCCACTCAACATTCGGTGAAAGAATTACGTTCAGTTGGCGTGCAACCCGATATACTGGTGTGTCGCTCTGAAGTACCTTTGCCGTCTAATGAACGTCAAAAAATTGCATTGTTTACTAATGTCATAGACAAAGCCGTTATTTCCCTAAGAGATGCTGACAGTATTTACAAAATTCCCGCCATGCTTAAGGCCCAAGGTTTAGATGAATTAGTGGTTGAACGTTTTGGTTTAGATTGTCCTGAAGCCGACCTGACCGAATGGGAACAGGTACTTTACGCAGAATCAAACCCAACAGGTGAAGTCACCATAGGTATGGTGGGTAAATATGTGGAATTGCCAGACGCATACAAATCCGTTAACGAAGCCCTAAAACATGCAGGCTTAAAAAATCGTTTAACGGTAAAGATTAGATACATTGACTCCCAAGATATCGAGAGCAAAGGCGAACATATATTAGAAGGTCTTGACGCCATATTGGTTCCGGGTGGTTTCGGTGAGCGTGGTATTGAAGGCAAAATCGCAGCTGCCAAATATGCACGTGAGAACCAGATACCGTACTTGGGTATTTGCTTAGGCATGCAAGTTGCGTTAATTGAATATGCGCGAAATGTGGCAGGCATGGAAAATGCCAACAGTACAGAATTTGACCCTGATACGCCCTTCCCTGTTGTTGGCCTGATTACCGAATGGTTGGATGCAGCAGGCTCAACTGAGTCTCGAAGCGAAAGCTCAGACTTAGGTGGCACCATGCGTTTAGGTAGTCAGCTATGTCACTTACTTCCAGGTAGTAAAGTACATGACATGTATGGTTCTAGCGAAATATACGAACGTCATAGACACAGATACGAAGTGAATAATAACCTACGTGACAAAGTCGAAACTGCAGGCTTAAAATTCACGGGACTATCTGCTGACAAACGTTTAGTAGAAGTTATCGAAATTGCCGAGCACCCTTGGTTTGTAGCCGGTCAATTTCACCCAGAATTCAACTCAACTCCTCGCGACGGACACCCTCTTTTTACAGGGTTTGTTAAAGCTGCAGGCGAATATTTTAAGAATCACAATTAATAGAAGGCAACAACAATGTCAAAGATTAGCAAAATTATCGCTCGTGAAATCATGGACTCACGTGGTAACCCAACAGTAGAAGCAGATGTATATTTAGAATCGGGTGCTATGGGCAGAGCTGCTGCGCCATCGGGAGCTTCAACAGGTTCACGTGAAGCTTTAGAATTACGTGATGGCGACAAAAGTCGTTATTTAGGCAAAGGTGTATTAAAAGCCGTTGCCGCAATTAACAACGATATTCAAACAGCCCTGTTAGGTAAAGACGCAGTAGATCAAGCCGCCCTTGATAAAATCATGATTGATTTAGACGGTACTGAGAACAAAGAAAAATTTGGTGCTAATGCGATTTTAGCGGTATCACTGGCAGCAGCTAAGGCTGCCGCTATCCATAAAAAAATCCCTCTTTATCAACATATTTCTGAGCTAAACGGTACGCCTGGCGTTTATAGCATGCCGGTCCCTATGATGAACATCATCAATGGCGGCGAACATGCCGATAATAACGTTGATATTCAAGAATTTATGGTTCAACCAGTCGGTGCAACTAGCTTTAAAGAGGCGTTGCGTACCGGTGCTGAAATTTTCCATTCACTTAAAAAAGTATTAAGTGAAAAAGGCTTAAATACCGCTGTAGGTGATGAAGGGGGTTTTGCACCAAACCTTGGGTCCAATGAAGAAGCCTTAACCGTCATCATTGAAGCAGTTGAAAAAGCCGGCTACGTGATGGACAAAGACATAACATTAGCAATGGATTGCGCTGCATCAGAATTTTACGTAGATGGTAAATACGATCTCAAAGGCGAAGGCAAAGTGTTTGATTCTGAAGGTTTTGGTGATTTTCTGGCTGACTTATCTAGAAAGTACCCTATTATCTCTATCGAAGATGGCCTAGACGAAAGTGACTGGGATGGCTGGGCAAGCTTAACCAAAAAAATTGGCGACAAAGTGCAATTAGTCGGTGATGACTTGTTCGTAACCAATACCAAAATTCTTAAGCGCGGTATCGACAATGGTATCGGTAACTCGATCCTAATCAAATTCAACCAGATTGGTACATTAACCGAAACCCTAGAGGCCATCCGTATGGCGCAGGCAGCAGGTTTCACCGTGGTTATTTCTCACCGTAGTGGCGAAACTGAAGATTCAACTATCGCTGATTTAGCGGTAGGTACTGCAGCAGGTCAAATCAAGACCGGTTCTTTATGTCGTTCTGATCGTGTTGCTAAATACAACCAATTGTTACGTATTGAACAAGAGTTAGGTGACAGCGTAAGTTATAACGGCCGAAAAGAAATCAAAGGTCAATAAACCGTTTCTAAATAGGTAATTGATAGATAATTGAATGTGTAGATAATAAAACTGCAAATTCAACGTTATAGAGTATAAAATGGTCAGCTAACGCTGGCCATTTTAGTTTTAAGCGCTCATATAAAGATTTTTATTAACTCTTTATATGAGAAGCCCATTAGAAACTTTATTAGAATAATGTACACATAATTAACTATGCAAATTTCAAACTCCCAACAGGTAGACATTTTTTCTGATGATCAGCATCAGTTACACTATGCTGAACTGTGCAATGCTTTGTATGAGCGAGAACTTGCTAGCTTATCCCAACAAAAATTCAATAATATCGAATTGTTACAACGAAAAATAGCGGGGCTTAGACATCATATAAAACGTGCTGCTTACAGTCTATTACAACACCAATCGCCGTTACAAGTTGATGTACACAACGCCAGT
>JBNMPQ010000254.1:0-4437 GCA_051276935.1 Oleispira sp.
TAAACTCGCGAATGAAGAGATCCTTACGTTGTTTAACCGTCTTGAATTAGTCAATAACATGAATGCTCAAATCGCCACCGCCAGTGAAGAGCAAACCCAAGTAATTAGCAGTATTAGCCAGACGACAAAGTCGGCCAAAGTGTTATCTCAAAATACTCAACAGTCTTCCAGTTCGACGGGCGAACAAGCAGAAGCCTTAATTGCCACCTCCAATAATTTGAAAGAGATGATTACTGAATTCAATTTCTCTTGAGGCTCAGCCAAACATGCTAAAAATTAGAACACTGCGTTCGAAAGTAAAAAGTACTCATAATACTAATTGTCGGTATTATAGTACTTTACCTTTAATACGTTGTTATAGCCTTGTCTAGTCACTCTCTTAAAGCCGATGTTCTGCTTGTTATTGTTACCCTGCTTGCCGCGATTAGCTGGATGTTCTCTAAAGAGGCGGTCAGTGAAATGCCTCCGCTATTATTCATTGGTAGCCGCTTTTTATTAGCCGGTATTTTTCTTGCGCTGTTTAGCCAACGTTCTCTTATTGGCCTTAACCCAAAACAGTGGGTCGCCTCGGCTCAGGTCGGTATCTTATTTGGGCTATCGATGTGTCTATGGATTTTTGGTTTGTTCCACGCGAAAAACTTAGGCGAAGGGGCTTTTATTACCAGCATCGCTTCTATACTGGTAGCGCCCATCAGTTACCTTATTTTTAAAGCCAAAGTTGAAAAAAGTAATTGGTTAGCACTACCCGTTGCCTTTATTGGACTTGGACTATTGGGTTTAGAAAACGGTTTTCACCCTGAAAAGAGCCAGCTATTTTTTCTCGGTGCAGCCATTTTTTTATCATTAACGTTTATTTTAAACGGTCGCGCGGCGGCTCGAATGTCGGCCACCGCGCTCACCGCAATATCACTGTCCTTTGTTGGAATTATGGCCATTATCATTTCAGCCTACGCCGAAACGTGGCCTGCAGAAGTGACAGGGTCAATGGCTAAATGGTTACTGCTGAGTGCACTCATAGGCACCGCTGCACGATTCTTATTACAAACGTATGCCCAAGGTTTAACAACACCCAGCCATGCTGCTGTGATTATGATTTTAGAGCCTATTTGGACAGCGTTAATCGCAGCTGCTTGGTTCAATGAGAGGATGTCTACGCTGCAGCTGATTGGTTGCAGTTTGATATTTTCAGCATTAATCGTTAATCGTTGGTCAAGCGTGCGGGGCTGGTTAAAAAGTAAAGAGCGTTAAAGCACTGCACTTTATATGCGTTATCAGCAAAAGATGCTTCCTGCGCCGTATCAATTTATAATGAGCACGCTCATAAAACACACTCTTTACATAGCCCATTCAGTGATACATTTTTATGCCCACTTCGAATCAAACCCAGTATTTTATTAAAGAAGAGAGTGATTTACTCAGTGAAATTATGTCAGCTAGACGTGATGTTCGAGGCAATCGTTTTTTACCCAATAAACTGAAGCAAGAAGACATCGATCAAATATTTTCGGCGGCACTGATGGCCCCCTCCGTTGGCTTTTCTCAACCTTGGGAGTTTGTCACCATTGAACAAAGTGAAACTAAACAAAAAGTGGCGGATAGCTTTTTTATTGAAAATGAAAAAGCAAAGGCACTGTTTAAAGCGGGGAAGTTCGAAGTCGGTAAACTGGAACAATACCAGCAACTTAAGTTGGAAGGTATTATCGAATCCCCCCTTAATATTGCAGTGTTTTATAATCCACAATCGGGCCCTGTGCTTGGGCAAACTAGCATGCCTGACATGGGCCGCTACAGCGTAGTATGCGCAATACAAAACATGTGGTTAAAGGCACGATCTCTCAATATAGGCATGGGCTGGGTCAGTATTCTTGACCCTATTCAAGTGAAGTCGATTCTGAATGCTCCCGCTGATCGAGAGTTGATTGCATACTTATGCTTGGGAAAAGTCGATAAGTTTTACGATAAACCCGAGCTAGAAACGTTAAAATGGCAGGAAAAAAAGACCCATGAAAAAGTCATTTATTCCGACCGTTACTAGCAAAGAATAATCTTATCCCATTAACAAGTTTTCAATTTGCTGCTTGCACCAAATCATTGCCGGATCATGCTCCGCTTTATGGTGCCAATATAAATGCACCTCTAACGGTTCCGCTTTAAAGGGCAAAGGAAAAATGACATAAGGATTGTTCGGGTGGCTCTCATCACTCAATGCAGAGGCATACGTCGTCGGTAAAGTAAGTAACCAGTCTGTTTTTTCAACCACTTTTGCCGCCGCGTAATAATGCTGGCAGCGCATGCCAATTTCTCGATTTTCACCTAAACGTGATAAAGCAACATCTTCTATCCCTAAACCGCTAGCACGACTAGAGACCTGTATGTGCTTGGCTTGCAAATAGTCTTTTATATTAAAGTCTTGGTTGCTGAGCTTAGCCACCAGAGGATGACCTTTAGCCATCATGACCGACAAGCCCTCACTACCAATTAAGCCATGACGCACTTGCTTAGAGACTGGAATGAGTACATCTGCCGCAAAATCAATGGTGCCTCGAATAAGGGCGCTTTCTATATCTCGTCGCGACATTTGCACGCTGCGGATACTAATATGAGGCGCGATCAGTTGTAGGTGTTTCGCTATTTCAGGCAACGCTTTCGCTTCTAGTACATCCCTCATCGCGATGGTAAACGTACGCTCTGCAGTACTCGGGTCAAAAATAAGGCCGTCACTTAACGTCGATTCTAAATTCCCTAATCCCTCGCGCACGCGTTCAACAATCGCTTTTGCCAAAGGCGTTGGCACCATTTTCTTGCCCGAGCGCTCAAATAACGGATCATCAAACCGATCGCGTAAGCGAGACAGCGCGTGACTGACCGCAGGCTGAGAAAGGTTTAACGCTTCACTCGCCCGAGTCAGATTGCCTTCGCGGTAAATTACGTCAAACACAACGAATAAATTAAGATCTACCC
Organism: Oleispira sp.; assembly: GCA_051276935.1. Taxonomy (GTDB): domain Bacteria; phylum Pseudomonadota; class Gammaproteobacteria; order Pseudomonadales; family Oceanobacteraceae; genus Oleispira. Next base: position 2,962 of record JBNMPQ010000254.1, read on the forward strand.
GTGAAATATCAATATTCGCTTTCATAAAGCTATCCATCACTTTTACGTCAATCATAAACAATAAGAATATATTCTCATTAAAACTATTCATTTCATAGATAGTTGATGACATTTTATTATACTCTTAATAAATCCCCTTAAGAGTTCACTCATTATGAGTAGAGTATTAATCACTGGCGCAGCAAGTGGCTTAGGCCGAGCACTCGCGCTTCGTTTTGCTAAAGAAAGTGCGGATATCTGCATCGCCGACATCAACCAAGAGGGTGCTACTGAAACCTTAAAGATGGTAGAGCAAGCCGGTGGACGCGGCTGGGTCTATAATCTTGACGTAACCCAACCTGATCAATGGCAAGCGTTATTGGCTGAAGTTGAGCAGCGCTGGCAAGGTATTGATGTCGTCATTAACAATGCGGGCGTAGCGACGGGTGACCGCATTGAACAAGGGGAATGGTCGACTTGGGAATGGGTAATCGATCTCAACCTTAAGAGCGTTGCCTTGGGTTGCCGAACGTTTACCCCCATGATGAAGGCTCAAAGCAGTGGTTATTTTATTAATACCGCCTCATTGGCAGGCTTAATGACGGCACCGTTAATGGCGTCTTATAACGTCACCAAAGCGGCCGTCGTTGCCCTCAGCGATACAATGCATCACGAACTGAAGCCTTATGGCATTGGCACAACCGTTTTATGCCCGGGTTTCTTTCGTACCAATCTAGACAAAGGCATGCGAACCAGCGATCCGCAATTATTAAAAATGGTCGACAAAGTTTTTGAATCTTCTGAATTGACCGCTGACGATGTCGCCGATATTTGCTACCGTGATATGAAGAAAAATAAGCTAATTTGTAATCCTCACAAAATGGGGCGCCGTGCTTATTTTGTAAAACGCTTCATGCCATGGCTTTATTCTTATTTAGTTGGGAAAACAGCGGCGAAAATGAAAAAGCATGACCCTGCTTTAGCCGCTCGCAATAAATAGAAATAATATAATATAAAAACAGCAACGTCATAAAATAAATACGCGTTCATTTAGGATACTTCAATGTCAGAACAATTTATTGATCAACCGAAAGCTCTGCGTAGCAGCGATGCTTTTGATATTCAAGCCGTTCACGATTGGTTAACCCACCAAGGTATTGAACTTGGCAATGAACTGCCAGAAGTAAAACAATTTTCGGGTGGTGCTTCTAACCTGACGTATCATTTGAAGTATCCCGATGAGGTAAAAGGGGGCGATTTAATTTTACGTCGTCCTCCACCGGGTCACAAAGCCGCGTCTGCACATGATATGAAGCGCGAATTTAATGTTATGAAGGGGCTGAAGCCGGTTTATCCTTTTGTGCCTGAGATGATTGCTTTCTGTGATGATCAGTCGATTATCGATTGTGATTTTTATGTCATGGAACGCTTGCACGGCATTATTCCTCGCAATAACTTTCCGCGGGGCATGATACTAAGCCCGGAAGAAAATAAGAA
>JBNMPQ010000255.1:0-4431 GCA_051276935.1 Oleispira sp.
ACGCACAAATAAACTGAGGCCTAATCGCTCTTCTACATCTTTCAATTGGTGCGAAAGTGCTGATTGCGTTAGGTGGAGTTGCTTCGCTGCTTCGACAAGAGAGCCGCCATTGCGCAGCGCGCGCACTGTTTTTAGATGCTTTATTTCTAGCATGCTGGAATTCTTTGTTGAGAAAAATTAATGCAATACTAACGTTTGCATGCAGTTTTCTCAACTAAAGGGTCGGTTTTATATTTAACAGTCCTTAACTAAAGCGTTCAATAATACGTTGTTGCTCTTCCATTAATAGAGCCAACTCATCACTTGCCTGAGCGTTGCGAGCGGAGACCTGTTCAACTTCTGTTGATAGGCCCGCGAGACGATTAAGCCCTTGCTCTATCTGCAATACGGTGTCTGTTTGATGGCGAATTGATTGGCCATTATTGTGCGTGCCTAAATGAATTGCATCAATGTTAGCTTGAATCGCTGATAAAGCTGAGTCAGCTTGATGCAGGCAATTATCGGCGTGTTTTGTACCTTGTTCCATTGTTGATACGGCAAGATCCGCTCCGCTTGCTAACTTGCCAACGATGGTATGAATTTCAGCGGTAGACTCTTGGGTTCTTTCCGCAAGGTTACGAACTTCATCAGCTACCACCGCAAAGCCTCGGCCTTGTTCTCCTGCTCGCGCTGCTTCAATAGCGGCATTAAGTGCTAATAAATTAGTTTGTTTTGCAAGGCTATCGTCCATGACATTAATGGCCACTTTTTCAAGTGCTTTATTGGTCTGATGTTGAGCCGCAAGGTTCCAAACCATCAGTGGTAATACCGTTAAGAGAATGATAGTTGTGCTGTCGATAAATGTCAGTAGGCAGGTAAGTGCGATTATCCAGGGAATTAGTGGGAATAATTTTGTCAGTATTTCTTGTTGAGTGTCGAGTGTTGAGTGTTGAGAGGACTTTTACCCTTTTGTATTTGTTCGTAAGCTTTTTCAGCTCGTGCTACTTGATCGCGGTGAGGTTTAGTTCTTATCGACTCATAGCCAACGGTCTTACCATTATCCAGTACGGGAGTTACGTGTATCAACCCAGTAATAATCACCATTTTTGCAGCGGTTCTTAACCAATCCTTGCCATGCTTGGCTACTTTTTAAGTGTGCCCACATTCCCAAGAAAGCCGCTTCTGGCACGTCTGGGTGGCGAACGATATTATGAGGACTTCTCAATAGCTCTTCTTTATCAAAACCACTGATCTCGATAAAAGCCTGATTGCAGTGTGTGATTTGCCCCTTAATATTAGTAGACGAAACAAGAAGCCCGCTATCTGTCACTACTACTTCATTGTTAGTAATGGGTTGGTTGTTTTTCATTTCTGATCCTAATCAATCATTGCAAATAGTCGTGTTGTTCATTGACTATAGGCCTTATAAAGAGAAAGGCTTGGCTATGGCGGCGTTGCAACGTAAAATCCTTTGCATAATCTAATAAAAAATATCGTTAGCAAGGAGCACCCCTTTATGTCCCGTTACCTTTTGGCTATTGACCAAGGTACAACGAGCAGTCGCGCCATTGTATTTGATCTTGATGGTCATATTATTGCTTCTAGTCAGCAAGAGTTCCCGCAAGTTTTTCCCCAAGATGGCTGGGTAGAGCATGATCCAGAGGATATATGGCGTACGACATTAGAAACCTGTCGAGAAGCAATTAAAAAAGCGTCATTAGAGGCGAGTGATATTTTATCGATTGGTATTACCAATCAGCGTGAAACGACCATCGTTTGGGATAAAGTTACAAGCGTACCTATTTATAATGCGATTGTCTGGCAAGACCGAAGAACCGCGGGTTTATGTCAAAAGCTAAAGCAGTCAGAGGCACTTGAAGGAATGTTAACCCTCAAGACAGGGCTATTGTTAGATCCTTATTTTTCTGCCAGTAAAATTGAGTGGATCTTAGACAATGTTGAAGGCGCCCGAGGTCGAGCTGAAGCGGGTGAATTACTATTTGGTACCATTGATACGTTCCTTTTATGGCGTTTAACGGGGGGCAAGCAGCATGCAACGGATGCGACGAACGCTTCACGAACCTTATTATTTAATATTCATACGAATGAGTGGGATCAAGAGCTCTTAGACTTATTTAATGTGCCTGCCAATATGCTGCCAGAAGTACGAGATTGTGCTGCTGACTATGGTCATACCAAAGCCGATCTGTTTGGCGCAGAGGTTTCGATTGGAGGTATGGCGGGTGATCAGCAGGCTGCACTGATTGGTCAAGCCTGTTTTACTCCCGGTATGGCTAAAAGTACCTACGGTACGGGTTGCTTTATGATCATGAATACTGGCGATCAAGCACTGCAGTCTAAAAATCGTTTATTGACGACGATTGGTTACCGTATTAAGGGTAAAACTACCTATGCCTTAGAAGGCAGTATTTTTATGGCGGGAGCCACTATTCAGTGGATTCGCGATGGCTTGCAATTGATCTCTAATGCCAAAGAGTGTCAATCACTCGCAGAAGAAACCGGTGCTGACAATTCTGTTTATATGGTGCCCGCCTTCACAGGGTTAGGTGCTCCGTATTGGGATCCTGAGGCGCGTGGTGCTATTTTTGGCTTGTCACGCGATACGGGTATTAAAGAAATTGTAACGGCTGGTTTACAGTCTGTTTGCTATCAAACTCGTGATTTATTACAGGCGATGGCGCAAGATGGCGTAAGCCCATCCAGTCTTCGAGTTGATGGTGGTATGGTTGTTAATGACTGGCTGATGCAGTTTTTAGCCGATACATTGGGCATAACAATCGAGCGCCCTCAGGTAACAGAGACGACTGCGTTAGGGGTCGCCTATTTGGCGGGCATTCAAGCGGGCGCTTTTGAGGGTCTAGAGCAGGTTGCAAAGGTGTGGCATAACGAAACAAAGTTCAAGCCTTCAATGCCTGAAGAAGCTCGCGAACGTTTGTATTTAGGTTGGTTAGAGGCGGTGGGTAAAGTGTTGGGTAGCAAGTAGGCTTATATCTATATCGATTAATAAGAAGAATCACGCCATGTTAGTTTACAAAATTACGTAATTTGACATGGCGCCTTGTGTTGAGACCTTTATAATTACGCCTGTCTTTTTCGCTGCAACCCATTCGGTGTTATAAAAAATGGAACTATCTTTGGACTCTCAGCCGGACTCTCAAATCGATACCCTGCGTAGAACGCTACTCGCCAGCGGTGGCGCATTTTTATACTCATTAGTCATTTTAGTCTGTTATTTGTTGGGCTATGTGCTGATCGATGTGACAGGCTTAGTGGTTCTCTATATTTGTTTCTGGTCAGGCCATCTTGCTATGTTGGGCTTTGTATACGGTCGTTATAGAAAGCGTATGAATGCTCCAAGTACGACTTTAGTGCATATGATTTGGGCAATTATATTTGTCAGTATTATTCTTTTTCATACCATAGAAATACGTCCAGCATTGATTATGGCTTATCTTATAATTTTACCCTTTGGTGCCTTTCGTCTTAACTGGCGCGGTATTTTTGGTATCACGTTGTTTACCTTTTCTAGCTATGCGGTCACGATTTTTTTCTTTCAACAAAGCAGCCCTGCTTATTGGTCACCTCAAGTTGAAGTGATCATTGGTATTACTTTTTTGTTTGCCATGTCGGGTTACTCTATTTTAGGACGCGAATTTAGCATTTTGCGAGAGCGGTTAACTCATAGCAATCAACAATTAACCGCTGCATTAACCAAGATTAAAGAGCTGGCAATTACCGATGAACTCACAGGTTTGTATAACCGTCGTCATTTATTAGACCGTTTGGATAAGCAGCGCGCGATTGCAAATAGAGAGGGTACTCACTTTGTACTGGGCTTTGTTGACTTGGATAAATTCAAGAGTATAAACGACCAGTTTGGCCATCAAGTTGGAGACGATGTATTACGTCAATTCTCTGATTTATTACAAGAATCTATTCGAGAAGTTGATCTTGTCGCTCGTTATGGCGGTGAGGAATTTGTTTTACTATTGAATGGTGTCGGTATCGAAACCGCCGCGATCGTCGTTGAACGCATTCGCAGTGCGGTTGAAAATATGAGATTTTCTGATCAAAAATTAGCCATAACGATCTCTGTTGGAATTACTGAATATCGTGCTCCAGAAACAGCAAAAGAGACGTTAGAGCGTGCGGATAAATTACTGTATCAGGCAAAAGAAGAAGGCCGTAATCGAGTCGTACAGGATTTAGTGGTTGGGAAGCTGGAAACTGCTGATTGAACGCATAAAAAAAGCACAAAGACCTAAATTTTTATGCTTCTATTTTCACTTATTTTTTTTGTAAACCGCTTTAGGTTTTAACCTTCCTGACACATCAAAAATTCAAGCAAAGCCTTTTGGGCGTATAAGCGGTTTTCTACTTCATTCTAAATGAAATAGTCATAAATAAGTGTGGTTTTTCTAAATCTTAATA
>JBNMPQ010000256.1:0-4417 GCA_051276935.1 Oleispira sp.
CGATCGCTTGTTCATCTTCTACGACTAATATAGTAGCGATAGCCATAATTCTCCAATTGTACAAAAGTTAATTGATTAGAGTGTGACAGTTTTATGAATATTTCCTAGCACTTTTATGCTATTTGTTAGTAACTCATTAAACAAAAATGCGCTTAGCTATTGCTGTTAGGCGTGTTCACCTATGATCAACCAAACACTTCAAAAGTGCTTTTTCTAGTATTTTTTTATCCAAGGCCTGATTATGAATTATTTCAATGCGACTCTGTTGCAATTTCCTTGTCGGCATTTCGGTAAAAACCTGATCTTTTAAATTCATAACCCGGGTACCTTGATTAGTAATGAACAAGCCTTTTAAACGCTCTACATTTAACTGAGCCAACCACTTGGTTAAAGCTTGATGATCAAAAATCTGATCTTCTGCTAGTAACCAACCTAAAGAATAATAACCCATACCTTGGTTTTCAAATGCTTGATAATCTTGCCCAGACTCCAAGCTGACACGCTTGATGATTTTTTCTTTACTGGTAGAAAAGTGATGATGAACTTGATGACTGGACTTGCTGAGACGATTTTGGTCGCTTTCAATATCAAGAAATTCAAGATTGAAATCACCTTGCTCTACCCAACTTATTGCAGTTTTAACAGGCAAAATAGACTGAGCGAATTGATAAAAAATTTCTTTATCTTGCTCATTGCAAGTATCTGTTTTATTTGCCACCAGTACATCCGCTAAATAACATTGGTCATTAAACGTTTCATGCTGCTGATAACGAGGGTCTTTTAATTGTCTTGGATCAAGTAAACAAATGGCGGCCCTAAGCTCGATATGATGTTGATATTCTTTTGAGGTCAACGTTCGCATTAGATTTTTCGGATGGCCTAGCCCCGTAGGCTCGATCAGTATTCTGTCGGGCTTTTGCTGGGTAATAAGATTCGCCAATGCAGCTTGAAAAGGTATGCCTGATACACAGCATAAGCAACCTCCTGGTACTTCACTAATCACCATACCCGATTCGGCTGAAAGAATGGCACCATCAATTCCAATTTCACCAAATTCATTTACCAATACTGCCCACTTTTCATTCGTAGGTTTTTTCTTCAATATATTCAATATCGAGGTTGTTTTCCCAACCCCTAAAAAACCCATAATGATATTAACAATAATCTTTTTTTCCATACTTCTCTCAAAATATTTAAAGCGTCTAAAACGGTAGTCTCTAAAGTTTTCTTAAAATAACCAATGGGGGTTGATTAATAACGCTTTTCAAATTCCGATTGGCCAATGCAGAAATCAAGATAGCCGACAATGCAGGCAACCAAAACCAGTAATTTAAATGCCAAGGATATTCTAATTCAAACAGTCGTTGGTATAAAATCCAACAAATAACTTCAGCCCCAGCCACCGCAATAATACCCGCTAATGCGCCCATCAGTATAAATTCAAACCATTGCATTAATTGCAGCTGCTGACGTTTTGCACCTAACGTTCTCAATACAGCACCTTGCTGTAAGCGATCATCAAGACTCGAATGCAGGGCAGCCAGTAAAACTAAAACACCCGCCAGTAATACCAAAATCAATAAATATTCCACCGCCAAAGTAACCTGACCTAAAAGGGTCTGAACTTGTATTAATACCTGACTCATATCTAATAACGTAATGCCTGGGTAAGTGCGAATTATGTTAGTGAGTTGATCGCTATTTTCTGCTGGCACATAAAAGCTTGTTAAATAATTAAGGGGGAGCTGTTCTACCAAGTCGGCTGAGAATAAAATGTAAAAATTAGGTTTCATGCTACCCCAATCGACTTTACGCAGACTAGCAATGCTGGCGTTGACTTCTTGGCCGCCAATATCAAAAATAAGTTGATCACCCAATTTAAGTTTTAAACGTTTAGCCAACCCTTCGGCAATAGATACCTCAGCAATTGAGTCTTGAGTGAACCAACTGCCTTCAGTAATAACATTGCCGATCGGCAATTCTTTCCCGCCACTCAGCACTAAATCACGCTGTAACGCACGATCTTGAGAATACTCGGCATCGTCTTTAACGGCGATATCATTAATAACCGTCAAACGTCCAGGAACCATCGGAAATGCAGTAGAAACCGTAAAACCCGCACTTTCTAAGTCTTGCTGATAACGGTCTATTTGATAGCCTTGGATGTTCATAGCAAAAAAATTGGCACTGTCTTGAGGTAAGTTTTTTTGCCAATCTTGTAATAAATCATTACGGACTATAGCGATAATAAGCATGACCATTAGTGTTAATGAAAACGCCAATATTTGAATGGAGGTTCGATTTCTATCACGATTAATTTGCTGCCAGGCAAACCGTAAAGTCATCGACAACTTGGCTTTTGGTATGACCTTATCCGCAGTAAACAGTAACAACCGCAGCACAAGCAACAGTGCCAACAAAATAACAAAACCACCCACAATAATAATGACCGTCATTGCAAGATTCTGACTAAACCAGTAATTAAGAAGCGCCATCATGGCTAAACCTAATCCATAGATAGCCCAGCTATTCCAGGCCATAGGCTCTAATTCACGCCGTAATACACGTAAAGGTGATACTCGGCCTAGTCGTAATAATGGCGGTAAAGCAAACCCTATTAAGGTAACAGGTGCTGTTAAACTCGCAATAAACCACGCAGAATAATCGGCACTGGGTAAGCTAGCATCCGCATCCCCTTTATTAAACGCCGTAGCTAATAACTGAGTTAGAAATTCCTGTCCCACATACCCAAGCATCAGACCTATTACACTGGTGAAAAGGGCTAGAAACATGAGCTGATAAAGATACAAACGCGTCACATAACGTCGGCTTGCACCTAAGGTTCTTAATAAAGCACTGCTATCATAATGATGGCGAGCATAATCTTGAGCCGCCATGGCAATCGCAATACCGGCAAGAATAATCGCTAGCATAGCCGCTAGCGATAAGTAGCTGCGCGCCTTGGCAAGTGAAGCCGCAAGTGCTTGGTTGTTATCGGTTAACGATTCAAAGCTTTGATGGCTGGCAAATAAAGGTTCTAAATTTTGCTTTAAATTGTCTAGTGCTAAGTCTTCACCCGCCACTAACATGCGCCAACTTACGCGACTTCCTGGCTGTACTAACTTAGCGGCTTCTACATCCTTCAAATTCATCATTAAGCGCGGTGATAAGCTGTAAAAATTACCCGCGCGGTCGCTCTCATTAATAAGCACCGCAGTGACTTTTAATGTAATCGCACCTACTTCAACCACATCGCCTAACTCAGCATTTAACAAGGCTAATAAACGCGGTTCTAGCCATACTTGTCCAATAGCAGGGCCTTGCTGGAGCGCTGGATTTTGTTGACTCCCTAACTGGCCTTTAAGGGGATAACCCTGATCGACCGCTTTTACAGCCGCCAACGCCATTTCATCGCCTAACAACACAACGCTTGGAAACTCTAACGTCGTCGTCGTTTTAAGGCCTAAGTCCTGGGCCTGCTGGTACCAATCTTGTGAGATTTCCTCGCGTGAAAGTAAACGTAAGTCCGCACCCAGTAACTCACTGCTTTTATTCAACATCGCACTATCAAGGCGCTGACTAAAAACGCTGATAATCGTGGCTGAACTCACCGCTAAGATCAATGCCAGCATAATCACGGTCATTTTTCCTGCACGAATCTCTGCCAGTAATAACCGCAGACTTAGAAGATAAAGCTGAATAGAGTTGACCTTCATGCATTAACTCCGTGCCGTGAGTCTTTTACTTCTGCTAAATTACCTTCATTAACGGCATCGTTAACAATCATACCGTCTTCAATATGAATACTGCGCTGGCAACGCTGCGCTAAATGCTCATCATGGGTCACTAAGACTAAGCTGGTTTGATTTTGCTGATTAAACTCGAACAATAAATCAATAATATACTTACCCGTCTTACGGTCTAAGTTACCCGTGGGCTCATCCGCAAATAAAACAGAAGGCTGACATGCAAAGGCACGGGCTATGGCAACTCTTTGTTGCTCACCGCCGGATAACTGAGTGGGATAATGCTGCATACGATGACCCAAACCCACTTTATCTAACCATTGCTGAGCTAATGCTTGGCATTCTTTGAGCGAATACTTCTGAGTCATTTCAAGCGGTAAACGGACATTCTCTAACGCCGTCAATGCTGGTAATAACTGAAAATTCTGAAAAACAAAGCCAACACCCTCTGCACGCACTGCGGCTCGCTGGTCTTCATTTAAAGAATGCAATCCTTGTCCGTTTAGCCAAACTTCTCCAGACGTCGCCTGATCTAAACCGGCCATGATTCCCAATAACGTTGATTTACCACTGCCTGATGCACCCACAATAGCCAAACTTTCGCCATGCTTGATCTCAAGAGTTAACCCTTGCAGAATGGTTAACTCATCTGAGCCCGTTTTTACCTGTTT
>JBNMPQ010000257.1:0-4373 GCA_051276935.1 Oleispira sp.
CACTGCCTTTTTCTATGGGGCAGCCTTACTAGGGATTGTGTTAGATAAGACGTTAAATTTTAAAGATCATCTTTAGTATTATGGATAAACAAATACGCATAATAACCGCCCATAACTACCATTATACTTATACCAAGAATAGAGCCCCAAGCCACGGGGTCATGCAGTATTAAATCCCACATAATGATTCACCTCTGTTAGATAGCGTTATAACTGAGGTGATTTTAGATGATGAAGATTAGCCAATATTGATCTAGATCAGCTTTGTTGCAAGGTAATGATTCAATGTTCAAACGTGAGTTTTAGTAATTCAACTGAATCAGTAAAAGTCAGCGTTTGTAATTTTCCTTTACCCTCAACATTAATGGTATTGACCTGCTCAGGCCAAAGATCACGCAGAGCGTCATGACGGATTGTCATGTTGTCCATTTTGGTAGGTTGCGTTGTTTCTTGATAAACCCAAAAAAATTTCCCATCAAGTTCAACTCCCACCAATTTTAACGGTAGTGGTTGCTCATCACTGTCAAATAAATTAAAGCGTTGATTAACATACTCGCCAAACTGTTCTTGAGTCTTTTTTGAGTTGATGATGTCTGCATCTTTACCCAATATTTCTTTTACTGCATGTTCAGCGTCATGCATCCTAAAACGGTGCATAATTTCGATATTCTCAGTACGCGGATTAAACAAAACAGTGCTAATAGCTGACTTTTGTTGGTGAGCTGAAAGTGAGAACGCTGCTAACAGCAGCGTTCCTACTAAGCAATTAACGATTTTATTCATCGTTATCTTTTTCATCTTCATCGATGTCACTGTTTTCTTTCAGCTCAGTTTTAATATCTTGCATGATATCGCGAGATACTTTTCGGGTACTCTTCTTCTTTTTATAAGCTTCAATACGTGACGGGATAATTTGACGCGGGTAATGGTTATTGCTTATATCGACGTCGGCTGTTTCCCAACGTGGATCAACCGTAACACTAACCAATTCTTTATCTTTGTCAGTGATTATCATCTTATTCACTGCCTTAGGGGTGCGGCGCCATATTTCAGCTGGGATATATTGATTTTCAATACTGCCATCAGCAAAAGTAAGCTCTAAGATGATTGGCATCACCAAACCACCTTTGTTTGAAAACTCTAACACGTAGTAATTTTTATCTTCTTTTACTGCGCGTTCCAATGCGGTCTTTTCCCATGGGTCTAACTTCTTTAAGAACTTCTGGTACTTGTTGCGTTCTTTATTAGTAACCGTAAACCTGTCATTTTCGTCGTAGAAGTCAGTGATGTCTGGGAAACGTTCAACCCATAATTTTTTGCCTTCAGCTTTATTTCGCTCATCAGTAAAAGACATCGGTTTGTCTAATTCTTCTTGACGCAAACGGTTAAAATCAATATCAGGATCTTTAGTATCCAAGCGCAACTTAGAAATCTTATCTAAAGAGATGTCCACGTGATCTGTACTGTAAAACCAACCGCGCCAGAACCAATCTAGGTCTACCCCTGAGGCTTCTTCCATAGTGCGGAAAAAGTCTGAAGGTGTCGGTCGTTTGTATTTCCAGCGCTGTGCGTATTCTTTAAAGGCAAAATCGAATAATTCCCTTCCTAAAATAGTTTCGCGCAAAATATTTAATGCGGCAGCAGGTTTAGTGTAAGCATTCGGACCCAAGCGTAATACGCTATCAGACTGAGTCATAATAGGTACTTGATTAGAAGATTTCATATAGCTGACGATATCACGCGGCTCTACGCCCCAAGGAATAGTCGGATCCCATTCGCGACCCGCAACACCGTCTAAAAAGCTGTTGAGACCTTCATCCATCCAAGTCCATTGACGTTCATCTGAGTTGACGATCATAGGAAAATAAATATGCCCCACTTCGTGGATAACCACCCCTATTAAGAAACGCTTTTCTGCTTGTGTATAGGTACGGCTACCATCGTCTTGTAATTCAGTACGCGGTCCATTGAAAGTAATCATGGGATATTCCATTCCCCCTACAGGGCCGTTGACCGATTGAGCCACTGGATAAGGATAATCAAAGGAAAAACGGCTATACACTTCTAAAGTTTGAATCACGGCTTCAGTAGAATATTTCTTCCATAAATCGCCACCTTCTTTTGGATAAAAAGACATGGCCATAACCAGAGGTTGATCATTACCGCCCTGTTGATGGCCCCGAGCATCCCACATAAACTTTCGTGATGAGGCCCATGCGAAGTCCCTTACATTTTTAGCGCTGAATTTCCAAGTTTTAGATTTGTCGGTGCCTTCTTTTTCATTATCTAAGGCTTCTTCTTCGGTGACAACAAATACGATCCGATCCGCCTTTTCGGCTGCTTTTAAGCGCTTGCGTTGGGTGGATGTCAAGACATTTTTGGGATTTTGCAATGCACCAGTAGAACTAACAATATGGTCGGCAGGTACCGTTAATTCAACGTCGTAGTTACCAAATTCCAAAGTAAACTCACCACGTCCAATAAACTCTTTGTTGGTCCACGCTTCATAATCTGTATAGGCGTGCAAACGCGGGAACCACTGGGCTAACAAGAATATATCGTTACCGCCCTCACGTTCGTCATCAGGAAAATGTTCGTAACCAGAACGTGCCGATACCGCGTCTTCTTCAACTATGTTGAAATCAAAGTCGATAGAGAATTCAACTTTTTCACCTGGTTTAAGATGCACAGGCAAGTCGATACGCATGTTGGTACCCACAATAGTATGCTTAAGATCCTTGTTCTTGTTATCTTTGACCGATTGAATGTTGTAACCCAACACATTGTCGTCAGTAAACTGTTGGCGACGTAACGCGCCTAAGCTAAGCTGGGCCGGTTTACTACTCGAGGCTGTTGACGTTGCCGGACCACGATTGCCAATGCCACCAAAAGTAGTCGTCATGGCAGACATGGAATCATTTCGAAATTTATTTTGATCCAACTGTACCCAAAGATACTTGAGCGTATCTGGCGAATTATTATGATATGTGATGTCTTGGCTTGCTTCGATTCGACGATTTTTTTCGTCTAACTTCGCTTTGATTTTATAATCTACCTGTTGCTGCCAATATTCGTGTCCGGGTTCGCCAGCAGCATTGCGGTAAACATTAGGGGTAGGTAAGGATTCATCTAATTGACGAAACTTATCTTCAAAATCACCTTTTGTTTGACTGATCGCTGCGTTTGCTGAGCTAATAGCCGCAAACGTCAGCACTGCTATAGTGATGAGTTTATTAAACATTGTGTTCCCTGATTGTGGTGAGTATTCATGTTCGAGCCAATATGTAGTATTTTTATAACCCGATACTGTATTTTATTATAATCTTTTGAGTAATTCTCACTTAAATTAACCCGTATTATGACCGATTGGTCTCATTTTTCTTTTATAATCGTTGTTTTTGAAAGAATTAGTCCGTAAGCAGATTATTTTTAAATCAAAGCTTATAATTACAATCGCTTGTTTCTGTTTTATTTTATTGTGCTTAAACACGATAAATCGCGAGGTAGAGTATGTTTAAGGTTCATTGGAAACGAGCAGTAATTAAAGTGGGTAGCAGCCTAATTGCGCCTAATAATCAGTGTAGTCAGGAATACCTTAGGCCTATTGCCCAATTTATTAGCGATAGTCGCAAGCAAGGAAAAGAAGTGATTTTGGTTTCTTCAGGTAGTGTTGCAGCTGGAAAGGGTAGAATTGCTTTTAAACATCACCCCTCAATTGTAGAAAAGCAGGCTATGGCAGCGATTGGACAAACACAAATGATGGCAAACTGGGCAAGCTTATTTGATTTTGATTGCGCACAAATATTGCTAACGTCTGATGATTTACATAATCGTACCCGTTACGTCAATATTAAAAATACCCTGCGAGAATTACTAAAAAATAATGCGTTACCCATAGTTAATGAAAATGACACAGTGGCAATCAACGAGCTAAAAGTGGGCGACAATGATAATCTGGCAGCCTATACCGCGCTGGTGGCAGAAGCAGATACTCTGATTATTTGTTCTGATATTAACGGTTTATATGACGCTGATCCTAGAAGCAATAAGCATGCTAAGTTAATACCTGAAGTGAATGTTATTGATGACAGCGTTTATCGTTTAGCGGGTGGTGCGGGCAGTAGCATGGGCACGGGGGGTATGCATACAAAGCTTCAAGCAGCACAAAAATGTGTGGATTCAGGGATCCAGACTTTGATCGTAAATGGTCGTGACCCAACAGTATTCGAAGAATTGGCGAAAGGGAATTCTCCCGGTACCTTATTCAAACCCAATAAGAGTTTAGATAACGCTCGTGACAACTGGTTAAGACACACTTTAAAAGTGAAAGGGTCTATCGAAATTGACCACGGAGCTCAACACGCTTTGTTAGA
>JBNMPQ010000258.1:0-4348 GCA_051276935.1 Oleispira sp.
TGCAATTAGTTGCTGTTGGCTATGTGCTGATTAGCATCTTTGAAAATCCCTCTCCTTGGATCAGTGCAGGCATTGTTAGCATCATGTTATTTGTCGCCGCTTGGATTGCGATACGTCCCGTGCGACACCATAAAGGCTATTTACCCGCAGCAATTATTGCGCTCGGATGCTCGGTTGGATTACATCTGTCTATTTCGCTAATGCTCGTGCTAAAAGCCGACAGTTGGTTTCAACCCCAATTATTAATTCCTTTAGCGGGCATGTATTTCGCTAATGCCATGAATGCGATTAGCCTTGCCGCAGAACGTTACCATAGCGAACTGCACAACGGTGTAGATGCTGAAAAAGCACGTTTAACGGCTTTTCATACCTCAATGATTCCTCAAATTAATGGTTTATTAGCAGTAGGACTTGTCGCGCTTCCCGGAATGATGACAGGGCAAATTCTTTCCGGAGTTTCACCTCTGATAGCCGTTCGTTATCAAGTAATGATTATGGCAATGATATTAGGCACCGCTGGAATTGGCGCCGCTATAATGTTGTGGCTGCTTGCTAGAAATACAAAAACGATTCCCATACACCCTATTGAGTAGAATCTGATGATTTCATAATCACAACCCCTTAAACAGCCTCCATGTTTCTTTTTATGTGTTTGTTAAGGATGAAATCAAACAATTAATAACATTCAGTAACAATTAATAACACTTATCTATTACCCCACGCTCGGCCTACTGTTTATGCTTATCAATGGACTCTAATGTTGAATATTTGCTAGCCGAAATGAACCTGCACGATGCAATCGAGCAAGCGTCATCATTTCCTTCAAGCTTTTATTTTTACTCAAAGTTAATCTGAATGTGTTCTTTAAAGAGACATTTGAATCCCAAAAAATAATCACAAATATCTTTAAGAACAGACAGATCCGATAGAACCATACTGTGCACAACCGTACTAAAAAATAGAAAAAATAAGCTGAGAAACTAAAATAATAATCTCATTTTTTTTGGAAAAAAATCTCTTTATAATGGTATTGGCCAAGCCAATAAAAACCATTCGCTTGTATCGAGCTCACATGGATTGAACATCTGATTGATGTTTAGTGAATGAGTTATTAGGTTCATAAAGGTTGAATAGTAAGATGTATTCTTGCAACCGTATTAGCCCTATTGTACCAAGTTACTTTGCTAAAACGACTAACTATAAAAATAATGACGAGTAGCAAATATGATTATTTCTAAATTTAAAAATTATCTAGTCTGGGCACTCTTATGTGCAGCCTCTTTTATGAGCGTGCAAGCACAAGCAGGATGCTGGATTAATTGTAACGCTTACAATACCAAGTACCCGATCGTTCTGGTTCATGGTGTTGCTGGCTTTAACAGTATTTTTGGCATCGATTATTTCTATGGCGTACGTAATGCATTAGAAGCAAAAGGCGCAAAAGTATACGCACCTAACGTTACGGCATGGGAAGATGCTTATGTTCGTGGTGAGCAATTGGTTGAAGCATTAGAAGACTTACGTGCTTCTACTGGCGCACAAAAATTCAACCTAATCGGCCATAGCTTAGGGGGTCCGACTATTCGCTATGCTGCTGGTGTTCGCCCAGATTTAGTCGCTTCGGTATCCACGGTAAATGCCGTGAACTTTGGTTCAGATGTTGCTGATGTAGCTTTCGGTATTGTGCCAGTCGATGGCGGCGCAGCGCAATTCATCGATACAGCGTTAAGCCTAATGGGTAACATTACTGATGCGTTATCGGGTAACCCAGAATATGCCAATAATGCACTGGACGCTGCTTTATTTATGACGTCTGCTCGTTCTAACGAATTTAATGCGGCATTTCCTGACGGCAAGCCAACTTCACGCTGTGGTGAAGGCTCAGCAAAAGTAAATGGCGTACGTTATTACTCTTGGGGTGGCGATGCTTCTTGGACCAATGCTTTAGATGTTGCTGATGCTTTTTTACTGTTCACCGGTAAAGTAATTAAGGGTAAGAACGATGGTTTGGTAGAACGCTGTGACCAGCATTGGGGTGACGTGATTGGTACGACTTACAACATGAACCATGTGGATGCGATCAACCATATTTTTGGTATCCATCATTTGTTCGAAACAGACCCGCTCACGTTATACAAAAACCAAGCGATGAGACTTAAATATGCTGGTTTATAACCGCGTCTATTAACTCACGTTAATAGCGTACTATTTATTGAATACTGGCGGCATAGCGAAAGCTTATGCCGCCTTCTGCATTTATTAATAATAACAAACGTGACCACCATTGCTGTATTTGAAGGTTATCTGATGAACGCAAAAATAATAACAACTCACAACATGCTCACACTGTTAATCGTTGCTGTTGTATTCAGCGTGATAGTGTCTGTTTTTAATTTTAATACTGAAGAGTCTTCTTCTATCAGTTTAATACCACAAGTTGAATCAGCATCGGCATCGAATAACGTAGACCTTAAATCGACGCAAAAAACACTCGGTTATGAGTCCCAACACGGAGCATTACCCGATTCTCTTCGAGGCACGACTCTCGATAACGCCCTGCAAATAGATGAAGACGGGCACCTGATAATATCCAACAACATCAAAGACTTGTTTGATTATTTTCTTTCAACCATTTCGGAAGAAGATTTAGCCACAATTCTTCTGCGAATCGACGAATATTTAACTCATTATTTACAAGAACCTGCACTGGGTGAATCTAAAGCGATCCTCGCACAATACGTAGAATTTAAATATTCACTGTTAGCGCTTGAACAAGAGATGGGCGAAGAGTTAGCTCAAATGAGTCAGAAAAATAAAGCGGACGGTGGTTATCTTAGTTTTCTTCGCAAGCAAATGGATCAACGCAATGCACTAAGAGTGCAGCACTTAGACCTTGCCGTTTACGAAGCGTTTTATGAAGAAGAACAGCGCTACGACGAATACACCTATTCAAAATTATTAGTGAACTCCGACAAGTCACTTTCAGCCAGCGAGCGTCTCGATAAAATTATCGAATTTCAAAATACCCTGCCAGAAGACGTTAGGCAGAGCATGAGAGAGACGCAAATCACCGATGAGCTAAAAATACGAACTGAAAAAATACTCGCCGATGGGGGTGATCAACAACAGGTTCGTGAATTACGCCGTGAAATGTTAGGTGACGAAGCTGTTCAGCGTTTCGATAAATTAGACCAAGAGCGAGCCCAATGGAAAGCTCGAATCAGCAGCTATTTGACTCAGCGTGCCAACATACTGAATAACCAAGGCTTGGCCAAACACGAACTCCTTTCTCAGGTCGATGCGCTTCGAGCATCTCTTTTTGATGAATTAGAACAAATACGTGTTCGCAGTATTGAACGCAGTGCTAAAGCATAACTAATTCATAGCTAAAAAAAGTTGAGTGAATGTAATATGTTGAAAAGGTGTTATTTTGAATCAGAATAGTGCAGTTCCGATGTTCAAATCGTTAGCCTATTTATCGAGCAAACGTACGATGTACGTTGGCCCGTTAAAAAGATTATTAGAGCAGTCAAATAGCCTAACGACATTGATCATCTCGATTGATAAAGAACTTGGACTGATTGATAACAACAGTGGTCAAAACTACGTCAGTAAAAGTTTTTTAATTCCTGCAGGCTCATATGTAACGGTTGATACAAACGACTCAATTATTGCGTTATGTTTTTTGGATACTCTGGGCACCGACTTAGCGAAATTAATTCCAAGCATGAATCAATGCGTGCATATTGACGACAACAGCACTTGTTATAGCGGCATACCCAACGAACTTGCCGTGATTAAGCAGGCCGGTGAAATATTTAAACGCCGGCCATCAGCGGAAGATGTATTTAAGCGTTTGGATGATTGGATAGAAAGCTCCAGTAGCGGTAATCTATATCTGCCAGATGCTCGAATTTCAATGGCGCTCGTGCTAATTACCAGAGATTACGCGCGAAATGTTTCTATCGATGAAATTGCCAGTGCCGTCGGGTTATCGGCACCGAGATTAATTCAACTGTTTAAACAAGTCACTGGCATACCAATTCGACGCTTTAGATTGTGCCATCGTATATTCGTGACACTTTTGAATTTGGACGCAGGAATGTCACTAACCGATGCGGTGGTTGAAGCCGGATTTTCTGACTACTCGCACTTTTCAAGAATATTTAAAGAATTGGGCAGTGTAAAACCTTCTGAATTACTGTCTTCCAGAAACCTTGTCGATTTGCGGGTTTTATCCGCACCGAGATCCACTAAGAATATTGAAGTACATAGCCATACCGCTTGTTAAACTAACAACGCCTCTTCCAGAGATTCCTACAAGTAAGGCTGACAAACTGACTGTCAG
>JBNMPQ010000259.1:0-4319 GCA_051276935.1 Oleispira sp.
GCATTATCAGTATGTTGACCAACAAGGTCAATAAGCAATCAAGCGTTAGATCAAGAGATTGTGAGACATGGATAGCAATTCTGAAAATATCGCTCAACATCAGCAACTTCATCAACATCCCATACCTTAGGCAAGTACGAAGTGTTGATATCTAATCGCTGTATATCATTTAACGTTTCAGTGAAAACCGTATCGGTTCCCCAGCGCTTGTTTATAAATAACTCGGGATAAAACTGGGTCATGCCCAATAAACCATAACCGCCATCTTCGGCAGGGCTAATCACTAGGTCGAATTGTTTAAATTGCTGCAAACAATGCGTTAAATAAGCCTCATCCAAATCAGGAACATCAACGCCAATTAAAACGGGAATGAAACCCCGTACTAATGATGACTGCACAGCCAGCGCCATTCTCTCGCCTAAATCACCCTGCTGAGGTTGTTGATAGACAGTGGCTAACTCAGCCCAAGATTTGAAAGCCGTATGCTCAGCATCTCCCGCAACCCACAATGCAACTTGCGGCCGCCGAACGAGAGTCGAAACGTTTTGAGACAAACCGACCAAACTAGTCTGCAAGCGTTTGAGTAACTGCTCATACACATCACAAGCCGCCCGCTCGCCTAATGCAGGAATCAAACGGGTTTTTACCAAACCTGGGATAGGTGCCTTAGTTAAAACAACCCACTCAATAGCCGTATTAGCAGACGTTTTATTTGCCAGTGTTTTTGAATCAACAGTTTTTAAATCAACAGAATTATCCATAATATTTCTTCACCAATACCTCAGGTGAAACCCCACGCCAATACATCAACCTAAGCTGCCACATTAATAACACCGTTTTAACCCAGCCATGCTTCTGCCAACGGCGCGCACTGGTTTTCAAAATGGGCCCAGCACACTCTGCTTTAGCTAATACGCGCAAGCGCTTAGATATTTCCACATCTTCCATTAAAGGAATATCGGCATAGCCCTGTAACTGTTTAAAAACATCACTGCGAATAAAAATGCCTTGGTCTCCCGTCATTACTTGAGTTATGCGTGAGCGAAAGTTAATCAGACGAGAAATAATAGCGAAAGGAAACCGCTTTGGCATTAATTGCACATCAAAGCGCCCCCATATAATGCCAGTATCTAATGAGCGTAAGTACGCTATATGCTGCTGTGATAAGCCGCTATCACAGTGTAAAAACCACAGCAGGCAAGAGTTATCTTGAGCGAGCTTTGATGTCGAAAGATTAGCTAACCATTCAACACCGGCATTCATCTGCAATGCCCTGCCTTTATTAGACTTTACATAATGAATTTGGCCATTATTAACAATAAAACCAGAAACTATATCCTTAACAATGAGTTGATCACTTGCATCAACCACAACTATCCGATCAGCGGGTTGCAAATAACCTGCGATTTCCTGTAGCCAAGGTAAAAGATGCTCACCTTCATTATATACAGGAATGATGATATCCAAATTAAAGCCCGTCAAAGACACCTCCACAAAGACTGCGATACCCGTCGTTTCTCGACTCTATGAAATAACTAAAGTGATTTTTATAACTAAAATCCATTTATCGAATGTCTAAACTAGATTGAATTAATAGCAAAGCGTTATAAGCCATCAATAATGACTTTATAACGCTCATGAAGCACGAGAACCATTTAAATATATACTATTGAATAAAGATAACGGATTTTGAGATTGAAAGAGCAGATAAGTTCACTTTGCTCGCTTATTATACGACCAAAAAGCCATAAAGTAGCCATTAATTGCTCTGCTGCGCCTATATTTGAGCTAGACTTTAGGCTAAATAACAAGGATTTCTAAATGATCAATTCTCAACATATTTTTCAGGATGAACACTGGACTCCTAATATTCAGGCTAATCATAATGCTCAACTTGTACTGCTATTTGGCAGCCGGCAACTGGCTGCTGACAAAGCTATACGTAGCCAGATTGCCAGCCATTATCCTAATGCTGAAATTATTGGTTGCACCACATCAGGTGAGATTATTGATACCCAAATATACGATGAAAGCCTATGTTTAACGGCCATTGAGTTTAGCCGCTCACAGGTCGAGGTCCATACTGTAGATATTAACAACGCCCCTGAAAAGGCAGCCAAAGAGCTTGCTGATCATTTTAAACAAGAGGGATTAAAGTCTTTCTTTGTGCTTTCTGATGGCCAAATGGTTAACGGCACAGATCTGACCAATACATTACAGGACATACTACCTGAAGGCACAATTATCACGGGAGGGCTGGCAGGAGATGGCACGGACTTTTCTGAAACTATCTTATGGCATAACTCGGATTATGGCTCAGGTAAGATTATTGGTTGTGGTTTCTATGGTGATCACTTACGCGTAACCCATGGATCAATGGGGGGCTGGGACTCTTTTGGTCCCAAGCGACTTATTACAAAGTCACAGGATAATATTTTATATTCCTTAGATAACAAACCCGCCCTTGATTTATACAAAACCTACCTCGGCGAGCATGCGAAAGACTTACCCGCATCCGCCCTGCTTTTTCCATTATTAATCACAGGCAACCAAGATAAGCCTGAAGTAATAAGAACTATCTTAAATATAAATACAGATGATCACTCGATGATTTTTGCAGGGGATATTCCCGAAGGATGTTACGCACAATTAATGAAAGCCAATTTTGACCGGTTAATTGATGGCGCAGAAAGCGCAGCTAAAAATGCCATCAACAACAGTTTAGCCGACCATCAGAATGGGCTTATTATTATGATTAGTTGCGTTGGCCGCCGCCTTTTATTAAAACAGCGCACAGAAGAAGAGTTAGAAGCTGTAAAAGACATATTTGGTGAAGCTAACCTGTATACCGGATTTTATTCCTACGGAGAAATATCTCCTCTAATAAAAGGTGGAAAATGTGGCCTTCACAATCAAACAATGACCATTACATCGCTGTATGAAATTGATGAATAAACTGACAAAGCGATTATTAAAACGTAACCTTAAAGAAGGCTTTGATTTAGGATCAATCTCCAAATTGGTCGATGCATTTTCTGAAACCATCGACCAGTATGAGCAAGATAGATTAATGCTCGAGCGCTCATTAATGCTCACGTCAAATGAACTGAACGAAATCAATGATGCATTAAGACTCCGAATAACTGAAATACAGAACAATCAAGACTTGCTAAAACATCAAGCCTACCACGATAGTTTAACCGCTTTACCCAACCGTATTAACATAATGAATACGATTCAGCATGCACTCGCACTGGCAAAGCGTCACCAGCAAAAATGCGCCATTTTATTTATCGATCTCGACGATTTTAAAAAAATCAATGATACCGCTGGCCATAGTGAAGGCGACCGCTTTTTAATTGAAGTAAGTAAACGACTCCAGTCGATATTACGGGAAAGTGATACATTAGGTAGACTTGGAGGCGATGAATTTATCATCATTTTAGAAAACATTGCATCAAACACCCAGATTACCAAAATATATAACCGAGCATTAAAGTCGCTTTCTACACCCTTCATCGCTAATGGCAACCCTTATGTTGTTTCGTGCAGTATTGGCATTAGTAATTTCCCACAAGATGGTAAAACGGCAGAAGAATTAATACGCAAAGCAGATTTGGCAATGTACCAAGCTAAAAAGCTAGGAAAGAACAGATTTCATTATTTTGATGAAAGCCTCGAACGACTGGCTATTCATCGTGTTAAAACCGAAGAGAGCCTTAGGGAAGCCATAAAAAATAATGAATTTGTTTTATATTACCAACCTAAAATACAAATAAACCTACAGCAAGAAAAACTGGTAGGAGTTGAGGCTTTAATTCGTTGGAAAAAAGAAGATGGCAGCCTCGTCTACCCTGATAACTTTATCCCTATAGCAGAAAAATGTGGTTTAATTAAAAGTCTGACCAAGTGGGTGATAACTGAGGCTTGTAAACAACTCAAGCTGTGGGAAAATACCAACCTTGCCAACATCCCGATTTCTGTCAACATTTCTGCCATTGACATTGCTGATCACCGCTTTGTCGAGTCTACCTTATCAATACTCGAAACATACGATACACCCGGCCACCTCATCAATCTTGAATTAACCGAATCTGTGTTCTTTGATGACATTAATACCGTGAACTTCAAACTTGAAGAGTTACACCGCAACAATATCACAATTTCACTTGATGATTTTGGTACAGGGTACTCCTCACTTTCTTATATTCAGGAGCTACAAATTGATTTTTTAAAAATTGATAAAAGCTTTATCTTTGGTATGTCAAAAAACAAAAAATCTCTTGCGATTGTAAAAAGCATCATCGATATGGGAAATA
>JBNMPQ010000260.1:0-4303 GCA_051276935.1 Oleispira sp.
AGTATATTACCTGTGCATAAGTATATGATCGTATAATATCTTCAGTGCAATAAAAGCTCGGGAAAAAATTATTACCTGATGATACTAAATATTCAGGTAACTCTTTAGTTGAATCTATTCCTAACCATTTAGACAGGTCATTTTTATTTTCATAATCAGCTATAAATACTCGACCAGACCATAGACATTTATCGACACTAATGTCTTTAAACGCTTGCAGCTCTATGAGCGTACTAAGAATGTGGTCTGAGATTTTATTAGACAAATTATCAGCAATGGAAAAATCTAACGGAATTATTTCAATGTTATAAGATATGATTCCGATGTTACCATCAAAAAAAGATACATGATTTATAAGGGCGGAAATGTCAAATTTGTCATCGATACTGATTTCAAGTTTCTGTATGAAGTATTGGGATATTGTATGGATCGACTTTAAACTGTCAGGCAATAGATCATTTTTTATGTCTGAATAAACTCTATCTTCACATTTTATTTTGGTCTCATTAAAGTCTGAACTTGTATATTGAAATGGAGCAGTTATTAAAAAATTCATTGGTATTCTCAATTGCCTTTACAAATAATTATACATCTTCAGCCAACCGAATGCCGCTAAATTGCCAGCGATCTTGTGGATAGTGAAATTTCCGATACGTTGCTTGAATATGATCTCTAGGCGTAGCACAGGAACCGCCACGTAAAACCATCTGATTACACATGAACTTACCGTTGTATTCCCCTAAGGCTCCCGCCGGAGTTTTAAAACCAGGGTAAGGCACATAAGAACTTTGAGTCCACTGCCAGCAGTCGCCGAATAATTGCTTCACGGCATCTCTAGAATTTCCAGACTCTTCTTTTTCAACCCCTTCTTTTGCAGCCGCCGCTAATTGCAAAGGATGAAAACTTTGAGAGTCGACAAAGGTACCTATCACTTCGCGCTTCTTACTCGCAACTTCCCATTCATATTCCGAAGGTAAACGCTTACCTGCCCAGCTGGCATAAGCATCAGCTTCATAAAAACTGATGTGAGTTACAGGCTGTCGAGGGTGAAGTTGGCCATAACCTGTTAAGCGAAATTCATAGCGTAAGGGTGATTGACCTTTCTCATTATCACGGCCTTCGCTTTCAAACTGCCAGTAAAGAGGGCCTGATATGTTGTTACTTTGAACCCAGGCCCAGCCATCGGCCAGCCAGTATTGCGGATCTTGATAACCGCCAGCATCAATAAAACGACAATACTCTTGGTTTGTAATTAAACGATCAGCAATGCGAAAGTCTTGTACCAGACTTTGATGGCGTGGCGTTTCATTATCAAAACTAAAGCCAATGCCTTTGTGTCCAAAGTTGTAAATGCCACCGCTAAATTCTATAAATTGAAGGGGTTCAATGTCGGTATTTGGATCACTGTCAGGTGCTTGCGCTAATGGAAATTTAGCTTTGGCATAGATAGGATAAAGCGGGTTGAATGAGAGATTGTATTTCAGATCGGTGAGCATTAATTCTTGATGTTGTTGCTCGTGATTTAAGCCAAGAGTAATTAGATCTATTTGTTCTTTAGTGAGGACGTGAGTCTTGTCTAAAAGCTTATTGAGTCGTTTATCGACATACTGGCGATAAGCTTTAACTTCTTTTACTGTCGGCCGAGACATGAGACCGCGTCTCTCTCTAGGATATTGCTTACCTACCGCATTGTAATAAGAATTAAACAGGTATTCGAATTGGGGGTGAAACACTTGATAGTCAGGTGTATTTTTGAGAACGAAAGTTTCAAAAAACCAGCTGGTATGAGCCAAGTGCCATTTAGTTGGGCTAACAAAGGCCTCAGCCTGCAACTCAAAATCTTCGATTTCAAGTTCATAACAGAGTTTTAATGACTGCTGACGTATGCGTTGATACTGGTTCAGCAGAGAATCAGGCTCATCATTTAGCGAATGATTCGAGCCATGCTGCTGTCGCAAGGTGTGCAATAAATCTTCTGCCGTAGACATCACAAGGCAATCCTTTTTTGTGCTTTTATCTACTATGCGGGGGAAAATTTAAATCATCAAGTAGCTTGTTGGTGATCTTTTGTTCATTGTTCAATCACCATTAATTAAAATTTAATCCTGTGCTTTATTCTTAGGCTTGCCTGTTATTTAAGGCATTCCGCTAAAGTCTTCGTCATATCGCTCAACCAATCGATATACGCCGTTTTCGTTAATACACTGCTTCCCGCTAATGGGTCGAGTTCACCTTGCTGAATGGGCAAACCATTCACCACGGTATTGATTAACGCTGGGCTAAACTGAGGCTCCGATAAAACGCAGGTAACTTCTTTATTCTGTAACTGGTTGCGCATATTTTGAACATGGCGTGCACCGGGCTTACGCTCAGGTGATAAGGTGAAAGCACCTAACTGTTCAATGTCGATGGCCTGGAACCAATAATCATAAGCTTGATGAAACACAAAAAACCCATTGTGCTTTAATGGTGCCAACTGAGCTTTACTCGCCGACACTAAAGCCGTTAATGCATTGACAAAGTCTTGATGATCTTTTTGCACTTGCTCTTTGTCTGTCTGTTTAACCGAAGGGTTCCACTCAGCAATACGCTTACTGATCTCAATAGCCAGCTCTGGCGACAACCAAACGTGAGGATCACTGCCGTACAACCCCATATCTTCCATTAGGTGCGTTGCGTCTAACCACTGGCTTGAATTATCAGCTTGCTTAGCAAACTTGGCCAAGAAAGGCTCCATGTGATCACCAGCCCACAAGATTTTTTCAGCTTTTCGAATGAGCATGATATCCGAAGGACGTAGGCTGTAATCATGCGGAGACATACCATCGGGAACCAATATATCAATCTGGTCGGTCGGGTAAGTCGCTGCAGCGATTAAAGCCAGAGGCTTGTTTGATACTAGAATCCGAGCCTCTGCTGCCTGCGAAAAAAAGCTGATCGCCAACAGGCTAGGAAGTATCAGTAATATGGACGTAAGTGTTTTCATAACAGGGGCTTTCATAATAGGCAGTTTCATAAATAGGCGTGCAGTAGAAATCTATGCAACAGGAAGTAAAGTGTAATATTATAACCTTTTATTACCCCCAGAGTGAATACCCATGTCTGCCGCTGCTTACCACCCCCACGATCATCAAGGTTGCATCAATACTGCGCTGCAACAAGCAGCCACGTTATGTGCAGAGCAAGGGGTGCGTTTAACACCAGTTCGTAAGCGGGTATTGGAATTGGTTTGGCAAAACCATAAACCGATGGGCGCGTATGATTTGTTACCGGCCTTGGCGGCTGATGGCTTTAACTCTGCACCACCCACCGTTTATAGAGCCCTCGATTTTCTGCTCGATCTCGGTCTTGTTCACCGTCTAGCATCGTTAAATGCCTTTATTGGTTGCTCACACCCTGGGCACGAACATCAAAGCTGCTTTTTGATCTGTAAGGATTGCGGCAAAGCACACGAGATGAATGTGGAACCTTGGTTTGCGTCGCTTTTTGATGCGGCTAAAGCGCAAGGCTTTGAGGTTGAGCATCAGCTCACCGAAGTGGTAGGCACTTGCCCGCAGTGCTCCTCTGGCTCGGATCAACAAAGCACTGAACAAGGAAGCTGCGATGAATCCTGAGTTAGCGGTGGTTAAGGCCGAAGCTGAAATATTGATACAGGCCCAAGGCATCAACCAAACTTGGGGCTCACGCCACGTATTACAAAGCATCGACATCGCAATTAGTGAAAACGAAATTGTCACCATTATTGGCCCAAACGGCTGTGGTAAATCGAGCTTATTGCGCATTTTATTAGGGCTGCATACTGCTGATTCTGGCAAGGTCACGCGACGTAAAGGCTTACGCATTGGCTACATGCCGCAAAATTTACGCATCGATGATCGCTTACCTTTATCGGTAACTGGATTTTTAATGTTGGCGCCGGGTGCGCGTAAAGCCAGAGTTCAAGAATGGCTGTCGCGTTTATCGATTACTGAGTTAGCCAAGCAACCTGTGCAGCGCTTATCCGGTGGCGAATGGCAGCGCGTCTTATTAGCCCGTGCCTTATTAATAGAGCCGCATTTACTCGTGTTGGATGAACCTGTGCAAGGCGTTGACATTCAAGGCCAGCGCGAGCTGTATCAGCTATTGCCCGAACTGCGCAACGAACTGGGTTGCGGCATCGTATTGGTTTCACACGATCTACATCTAGTAATGGCACAAACTGATCGCGTGATTTGTTTAAATGGCCACGTCTGTTGTTCCGGCCACCCCGATCAAGTCAGCGTCAGTGACGAGTACAATTCACTCTTCGGTAATCAGAGGGGTC
>JBNMPQ010000261.1:0-4275 GCA_051276935.1 Oleispira sp.
TTCTATTTATTGCCGTGATGACTTACCTAAATGCCGGCTTTTTACGTGAGCAAGTGTGTACTCATATGTGCCCTTATTCGCGCTTTCAATCGGTGATGTCAGATCGCTCTACCTTAGTGGTGCAATATGACGAACCCCGTAACGACTGCATTGATTGCCAAGTCTGTGTTCATGTTTGCCCCACAGATATGGATATTCGTGATGGTATGCAGCTTTCTTGTATCGCCTGTGGTGCCTGCGTTGATGCGTGTGACAGCATTATGGAGAACATCAACAAACCTAAAGGCCTTATTGCTTTTCGCCCGGGAGAAGCCACAATCAAAGACGCTTTGAATCTAAAACAACGACCTCGCTTAGTCGGTTATGCCCTCGCCTTTTTAATATCCACTTGTCTCATCGGTCTAGAGGTTAGCGGCCGCGACATGATTCAAATAAGTCTAGAGCGTGATCGTAATAGCTTGTATCGTATTAATGTGAATGATGAGATTGAAAATAGTTTTTTATTGAAATTTCATAATAAAACTCAGCAAGATAGGGCCATTCAGTTAGTGATTACCGACAATACATCCGGCTTTAAACTTAGCCAGCAACGATTTACTGTTTCCGCAGGCGAACGCCAACAGTTCCCATTATTAATTTCTCTGGCACAGCCTTTTTCAAGCCCTTCGATCATGCCTAAATTGTCTTCTAAAACAGCTATTGATATCAAGATGATATCAGCGGGATTTGAGCAGCCTATTAATAAAATTGATACCTACTTTTTTAGACCGATAAAACGGAATTATTAGTATTTAGAATTGCTTAAACCTCTGCCTTATTATTAAAAGCTTTATATACCTATAAAGTCTTTTACAAGGTATGAGTTTTCCACTTTAATAGGCGACACTAAAATTGTATTAATAGGTATGAAATGCAAGGTAATCTAAAAATAATCAGCGTTTTGAATAAAATTTTAACTAATGAGCTGACGAGTATTAACCAATTTTTTTTACATGCACGCATGTTTAAAAATTGGGGCTTGGAAGGGTTGAATGAAAAAGCCTACAAAAAATCCATCAAAGATATGAAACAAGCTGACCAGCTTATTGAACGGGTTTTATTTCTTCAGGGGCTGCCCAATTTACAACAATTAGGCAGACTGCAAATTGGTGAGAACACATCAGAGATGCTGAAATGTGATCTTAATGTTGAAACTGCTCAAGTGGTTGATCTACGAGATGCCATAGCGCTGTGCGAGCAAGAAAAAGACTATGTTAGTCGCGAACTGCTGGCTGCCATTTTAGAATACGAAGAAGAGTACATCGACTGGATTGAAGTGCAGCAGTTATTAATCACCACAACGGGCATAGAAAATTATCAGCAGTCCATGATGACAAGCTAGCATACAAAATTAATACGGAGCGCTGTAATGAAAGGTAATACCAAGGTCATCGACCTACTTAACAAGCAATTGACACTAGAACTCACTTCAATGGATCAATATCTTGCTCATAGCAAAATATACGAAGACTGGGGAATTAATAAGCTGCATGAAAAATTAGTACATGAATATGAAGAAGAATTAGACCATGCTCAGCGCATAATAGGACGTATTCTATTTCTGGAAGGCAAACCCGATACCGCTTCGCGTGAACCTGTGATGATTGGCGATAATATCAAACAGATGTTACAGAATGACCTCGTCGCTGAAAATACCGTGGCTGAAAGCTTAAGGAACATTATCGAAGTCTGCGAGCAAGAGCGTGATTATGTCACTCGTGAACTACTGCAAGCCTTATTAAATGATACTGAAACAGACCACATTTATTGGTTAGAACAGCATTTAAGCCTAATTGATAGAATTGGTTTACAGAACTACGTGCAAAGTCAGATGGGTACTCCAGCGGTATAACCTTAACGACAACCTGATTAAACTGACAGCAGGCTATTATTAAACGTAATACTATTGATAATTATTATCATTAACGATAGTATTACCGTACTTAGTTAATAGTCGGTAGTCACGCCATGTATGTTTGCATCTGTCATGCAGTAAACGAAGAGACAATCCATCAAGCGGTTGCTGATGGTGCTAACAGCGTCAGAGATATTCGCCGTTGTCTCGAACTGGGCTCTAAATGCGGACAGTGCGTTCGCCATGCACACGAAGTCATTGAACAGGCTAAAGACCAAATCGCCAAGACTCAATTCTACGCCGCTTGAATTTGACTAAAAGTTCTTCTTCAGCCCTCTGAAAATAGCAATATGCGCCTATACTTAATATTAATGGTGAAGAAGGTGTGGGTAGCTGATTTTTTATATTACACTGCACAAAAGTTAAAAAATCTGGTCAAGGTTATAGCTTTCTTGTCCTTTACCCTCTCTTTCTGCAATCTCCGCAATTTTAGCCGCTACCTGTTGGCCCGTAATCGGACGATAGGTTTTCAATAGGGGTATGTATTTTAATAAAGGCATGACCTTAGCCGCAATATCTTCTCCAAATCTGGGTTCGTTTCGCTTACCCAATAATAAAGACGGGCGAAAAATGACACTGCGGGAAAAGTCTAACGCTAGGATATTGTCCTCTAACTGCCCCTTCATTTTCAAATACGCCGATGGACTATTGGCACTAGCGCCACTTGAAGAGACTAAAAAGTATTCGCGGATACCTTGTTCACGAGCAATGCGGGCGGCGCTGTATTGATAATCTAGATCCACTCGGCGCTGAGCGGCAATAGAACCCACTTGTTTTTTGGTGGTTCCCAGACAAGAAAATAAGACATAACAAGAACGAACATCGGCGGTAAATAAATGTGAGAAATCGTCTAAATGCTCAAAATCCACCACATGATTTTCAAACTTAACAGAATCGATTAATAACGGTTTACGGGTCAAGGTTATAATATGGGTAAAACGTGTTGAGGCAATAAGCTCATCAACCAGATGCCTACCAATTAATCCTGTCGCGCCAATCACTAATGCGGTTTTGTGTATCATATTTATCCTGCTGAACTTATTTGTAGGTAGATCTGTATAGGTTGAAGCCGTTTTTATCGCAGCGGTGTTACTGGATTAGCGCGGCCGATTTAACTTGCGCCCACACCTTTTGACCAATCGTTAACGCTAAACGATCAACCGAACGCTGCGTTAACTTAGCACGCAATATGGCATCACCTAATTGCAGTTGCAGCATTAGCAAACCATGGGGCAAGGATTCCATACTCATAATAGTCACCGGTAAAATATTACTGATACTGGTATCTTCATGATGACTTAAAGATAGACTGACATCACTGGCTAAAATGTTAAGTCGCACTTCTTGACCCGGCGCTAAATCGCATTGCTGTAACCATAAAGAATGCGGCTGGACTTTCTTTTCCGCTAAGCTCTCTGCTACTTCCTGCTTGTCTATTTCCTGCTTGTCCATTCCTTTCAACGTAAAACGAGTAAGGCCCCAGTTTTGGTTGTGCTCCATCACCTTACATTGCAATAAGCTACTGATGCTCTCTTGTTGCGAAATAGGGAAATCAGGTTTATTAATGGCCTCTAAAAAATTCTCCGATTTAGTCACTCGTCCGGCGTCTAACATCACGATATGATCGGCTAATAAAGAGACTTCCCATAATGAATGGCTGATATAAATAACCGGGACATTAAGCTGATAACAGATGCGCTCTAAATACGGCAGTAATTCTTGCTTACGCTGATGATCTAAAGACGCCAGAGGTTCATCCATCAATAATAACTGGGGATTAATTAGCAGTGCACGCGCAATGGCGACTCGTTGGCGCTCACCCCCAGATAACTGATCAGGATATTGATCCAATAAGGTACGCAAGCCTAATAGTTCAACCACGTCAGCAAACGTTGTTAACACCTTCCCCGGACGAGCTCGCTTTAACGCATACCTTAAATTAGCGTCCGCAGTAAGGTGAGGAAATAAACTGGCTTCTTGAAAAACGTAACCAATACCCCGCTGATTCGTTGGCACAAACGTCTTGCCATCTTGCCATACTTGGTCACGAAAACTTAACTCGCAATTTTCAACTTTTTCTAGCCCGGCAATACAACGTAATACACTCGTCTTTCCTGAGCCTGAAGCACCATAAATAGCCGTTACACCCTGCGCAGGCATCGTCAACTCGATATCAAGATTGAACGCTTTTCGTGACCATCTCAGGGCAATGGATAATGTGTTGGTATTGTCCATTAGTTAATTACTCGAATTGCTTTTTGCTTTTGATTAAAACCGTATAAAAGTAACAAAACAATAAAAGAAAAAATAATCATCGCCGC
>JBNMPQ010000262.1:0-4264 GCA_051276935.1 Oleispira sp.
CCCAAGATTTGAGGAATCGGTAGCAAGTGATTTAATTCGTGGGATGTATTGGACAGCCCAGTGTTGATGACTGCCATTCATTCTCTTAACGTTTTATGCACAAGAAGAAATTATCTTTATAATGACCTGTCTTTTATATTACAGTTAACTGGGCATTGGGGACGCTACCCGAATAGCACTTGCTTAAGCTTCTTGAAGACACGGAAAATTTGGGTCAATTCTTTGAATTATATTCATTGTTAATGACCTTAACGCTCTGTCAGTTCAGCTAGTGGTTGAGTGGAGTGAAATATATTAAAGGTTCGCCTCAAATCTTATCGCTAACCAATTATCTACTAATAATAAGTTTTCATTGCTCCACAACTCGAATTCAGGCACTTAGAACCCATTGCATGGATAAAGCTAGATTACATCAAACTATTATTACAGCTTTAGAAGCCGTTTTAGATACTTCAATAAAAGCAGCCATTCAAGCGCATGAAACAGTGACTAATGGTGAGACTGTCGCCGAAAATAAATACGATACCTTTGGTTTAGAAGCTTCTTATTTAGCCGCAGGACAAAGTAAACGTGTTTCAGAATGTGAAGAAAATATAAAAATATTTAGGTTGCTTGAAGTGCAAGACTTTAAATCAGAGTCTTTGATTGGACCCGGAGCCTTAGTAACATTAGAAGATGCTCAAAGTATTAGCAAAACCTTATTCTTAAGCCCTGTTTCAGGTGGGCTTAAGGTGATTTTTGAGCAGTTAGAGGTGACGCTTGTTACGCCTTTGGCACCATTAGGATGTGCACTGATGAATCAAGGTGTTGGCGATGACATTACGGTGTTGATGGGGCTAGAAAAGCACACGTATAGTGTATTAAAAATAATATGATAGATGGTGTCGAAGACATAGCCATATTTTCAATCGAAAGGTATTGACGATTATTCTTCTTATTCTCTGATTGGTGGGATTGGTTAGTTGGTCACGCCTGATGGCTCCTAAGCTTATCAGGCCTACGTTGCTGGCGCTGAGGCAGGTAAGAACTTGCCGTATGCCTGCAAACTTTCGCTGTTTCTCCAGTAATTTAGTTATCAGCGTGCTCATCTACCCAGGTGTCAAATGCCTTCATCGTGTTTGAACCGTCAATCTCAGACAAAATTGGTTCGATCAGTGGGGTGGCACCAAACTTGCTTTCAATCTGTATTCTTATCTAAATTATATAGGCTGCGCGTAATATGAATAGCCAGGCAACTCAACTAGAACCGACATTTCAATCAACCTACTTACATGGTTTAGCGCAGCTAATGACCCGGGTATTTCGCGGGGAAGATTTAACTGAATTAGGTTTAGGTTTAGTTAACCAGGGCCAAACGGGTGACGCGCAAGCGCTGTTAGATTTATCGGTTTTGTTGCAGTTGCAGGGTCAGCCAGAACTGGCTATGACGGTACAACAGCAAGCGCTGCAGCTGGAGCAACATTATCAATTGCCACCAGCAAATGATTGCAAGGCGATCAGCTTGCTGGCCATTGTGGCGCCAGGCAATCTAATGACCAATACACCGCTGGAGTTTATCGCAGAGGGTGCGGGATTTAACTTGCAGCTTTTATATGTTGATCAAAACCTACCGTTACCACAAAACATACCTGAACATGATATTGCCATCGTCGCGCTCAGCGAGCTCGATGCAAACATGGCCACTCTGGATTACATCAATAGTTGGATAGATCTTTGGCCACGTCCGGTACTTAATGCCCCAAACGCTATTAGCGTACTGGGGCGGGATCTAATTTCGCAAAAGCTGCAGCATATCGCAGGGCTTGAAATACCGTTAACGGTTAGGGTAGGGCGTGACAAACTTGAGCACATGGTCTCGACTAAAGGTAATTTGGCGGGCTTGATTGATGATGGTGAAGAGCCTGTCATTATTCGCCCTATAGACTCTCATGCTGGCATTGGGCTTGAGAAATTAGACGAAATGTTCGAGCTTCAAAGTTATTTGACGCGCTATGATGAAGTAGAATTCTTCGTCTCTCGCTATGTGGATTATCGAAAAGAAGATGGTCAGTTTCGTAAATATCGAATTGCAGTGATCGACGGTCAGGCGCATCTTGCACATTTGGCGGTTTGTGATCAGTGGAAGATCTATTTCGGTACCGCTGGTATGGAGGCGAGTGCCGTTAAGCGTTCAGAAGAAGCGAGTGAAATGGCAAGTTTTAAAGACGAGTTCGCAAAACGTCATGCATATGCGATCAGTGCTCTGCATCAGGCGGTCGGTTTGGATTATTTTGGGATCGATTGCAGTGAGACCCAAGACGGCAAATTGCTTATTTTTGAAGTAGGCGCTTCGATGAATATTCATTCTATGGACAGTGCGGAATTGTATCCTTATAAACAGCCGCAAATGCAGAGTATATTTAATCACTTTCAAGACATGCTGCGACGAAAACAAGGTTGAACCTCTTGATACTTTTGCACAGACTATGTTCAGGTCCGACTTAACATCCACCATCCTCACATTTTGTGAGCGCCTATCATCAAGCGTTTGAATACTGAATACCGTTCTCCAATACCCTCTCCCTCTTCTGAGGGTTCGCGGTTTACGGTGATCCAGACTTCATTCGGAAACCCTGCTGCAAGATTGGCGGTATAAGCGCATTCATCATCGGCTGCTGCACGCGCTTCTTTCGCCGAGGGTGCACCTAAATCATCGATAAAATGCCGGACGAGTTCTTGATGGAGACCTTCGTATTCGTCTGGTTCGATGTGGCAGACTTCTGCAATTGTGCAGCGGCCATGAGACTCCGCAGAAATAAACGAAGTACCGCAGTGGCAGGATTTACTTCGGTGACCGGTGGCCAGATCGCAGACCGCATAGCCGCCAGAAACCATCCATTCGCCATCTTCGGCGGCACCGCCTTCGGTTTTGTAGATAATAGAGTCTGATTCATCTAGCCGTACTGCTTTAAGGAATTTCATTTTTAGAATCAGGAAGAGATAATGGTCGCACATAATAGAGCCTACTTGTGCCAAAGTATAGGATGAGCCTGCCTATCCGTAATATGCGCTTCTAAAAAAAAATTAGTCTGTCTAAGGCTGCACGTTTTTATAATAAGATGACCTTGCCTAGAACGAAGCTTGTTGGTACTAAAGAGTGCCTTATGAATAAATGGACAGAACTGTTTGGCGATTATCGCTAACAAGCGCAAGTTGTCGGGTTAGTTTTTAGCTACGCCCCAAACCTGTTGGAATGCAGGCATTAGCCACTAAATTCGAGGAGGGATATGAAACTTCAAGGTAAAATTTCAAACTGGAATGATGATAAAGGGTTTGGTTTTGTAGAGCCTAATGGTGGTGGTGAACGTACTTTTGTTCATATTAAAGCATTTAATCCTCGCTCTCGTAGACCGGTTAACGGTGAAGTTATTATTTATGAAGTAGTTCGCGATAATAATAATCGTTATAAAGGTGAAAATATCAAATTCGTTCGTGAAGCAAAAGAATCTAACAATGGAAGTAAAGTAAAAAGCGCTAGTTCCTTTGGCGTTATCTTTACAATTATTTTTTGCTTTGGATTATTGATCTCAGTACTTATAGGAAAATTACCTGTAATTATTGGCGGTTTATATATCGTAATGAGTTTAATTGCATTCATCGCTTATGCAGTAGATAAATCCTCAGCCCAAAATGGTCGCTGGAGAACGAAAGAGAGTACCTTGCATATATTGTCATTAGTTGGCGGCTGGCCAGGTGCCTACTTTGCTCAAACCAAATTGCGTCACAAGTCGAGTAAGGCAGAGTTTAAAACTGTCTTTCGGGTAACTGTTTTTTTGAATTTGGGTGGCTTTTTTTGGCTTTATACAGAAAAAGGGACAAGCTTCCTTAACAATGTTGTTGTTCTATTTTTGAATGGCTTATAATGCGCTAATACGTAATCAAAAGGTTTATGAAATATGATGTAAAAGATCGAAAACAGAAGTAAAGCCTTTGAAATAATTAAAATCCTTCGCTCCTTGTTGATCTGTATTGGTCTCGTCACGAACCTTAATTAGGCGAATATTTT
The DNA here is from genome assembly GCA_051276935.1 of Oleispira sp. Classification (GTDB taxonomy): domain Bacteria; phylum Pseudomonadota; class Gammaproteobacteria; order Pseudomonadales; family Oceanobacteraceae; genus Oleispira. The sequence goes on from JBNMPQ010000262.1 coordinate 4,046, forward strand.
ATATCCACAACGGTCTGTAGAAGTATGATTTTTGTTTAGTCTTTTACGGGACAATCCAATAGGTGGAACTATCAAAATTAGAGAAAGTCCTAAGTTTATTATTCACAGTAATCATCGAGAAAAATCTAAATTTTTATTGCTATTATGGCTCCCGTAAATCAGTTTCTATTTTTTTTTATTACTCATTGTTGCTGGTAGGGCCAGTGCTGAAGAAAAAGT
>JBNMPQ010000263.1:0-4161 GCA_051276935.1 Oleispira sp.
CAAGGCTAAGAAATGGCTGTCTTAAACTTGATTCAATCAACACCACATAAATGGCCCAATACGACAGCAGTTTTAGCATGTGCCCAAGAATGATCATCGAGTCACTAAATTCGCTGTATAGCGTCAAGGAGTACTCGGCAAGAATAGTTAAAATGATAGAAATATTAATGAGAATTAAATTACCCATTTCTATTTCTTTTCTCGCTCGCCAAAAAGTTAACAGTGCACACAGTAACAATATAATAATGACGTATTCGAGAACAACTTTAGTAAGTGTTAACCCTTTTCCTTCAATATAAAAAGCAGGTAACCAATTCTGCATAATGGCTAAACACAAAAAAAACATCATGCTAGAGAGAATAATAACAAGATTGCGCGGCCGAATTTTTGAATTAATAAATAAAGGCGCAAACAATAATAGCGACGCCTCGAAAAACCGAGCAACAATCCAAAACTGTAAACTCACATTGCCGGTATTATTGTGGAGAAAAGGCAAGCCTTTAAAAGTAAGCATATGGGCAAGATCAAGCCCGCCAATAAAGAAATAGCCACAGCCTAAGAGTAATAAAAACTGATTCTTTGCCAGTGCGTAAGTATGCCAAGCAACAATCGCGCTGATAATCGCGACGACAACCGCAAAGAGTTCGACCAAGCTATGAAACAGTAAAAAATGGCTTTGGCTCAAAGGAATAAGCATTAACACAGTAAAAGTAGGCAACAACCAGTATTGCGAATAGCCTCGGGCTTCGCTTGTGAGTATTTTCTGTGGTGACCTCACTCTAATTCCTACTCATATCATATTGCGCTCTCATTATTTAAAGGTCTGTTGCTGTCGGTAAATACAAGGGCTTATCGCTAAACTCGTCAATATGACTAGTCCTGTAATGTCAGACCTTTAGAAGCGGCATCGAGCTGATCTGAATCGGTTTCTGACCCTAGTTTAATCATTAAGCGTAGGTCATTGGGGGAGTCTGCGTGAGAAATGGCATCTTCATAGGTAATTTCACCCGACTCGTATAAGGAATAGAGCGCCTGGTCAAACGTCTGCATACCCTCATCATTATGACGGCTCATCAAAGCTTTCAGCTCATGAACCTCACCTTTGCGAATCATATCGGATACCAAAGGTGTGTTAACGAGAACTTCTACCACCGCTCTTCGACCTTTACCATCTGGAGTAGGAATAAGCTGCTGAGCAACAATCGCGCGCAAGTTAAGCGACAAGTCCATCCAGATTTGCGCATGGCGCTCTGGCGGAAAAAAGTGCAATACGCGATCCAAAGCTTGGTTGGCATTATTAGCATGCAGTGTCGCTAACGCGAGGTGGCCCGTTTCAGCAAAAGTAATCGCGTGAGACATAACGTCTGAGCTACGGACTTCGCCAATCATAATAACATCTGGAGCCTGACGCAGGGCATTTTTCAAACCAATTTCAAAGCTCTCGGTATCCAATCCCACTTCGCGCTGGGTAACAATACAACCTTGATGCTGATGAATAAATTCAATAGGGTCTTCAACGCTGAGAATATGACCTTTACTATTGCCATTGCGGTGACCAATCATCGCCGCCAAAGACGTCGACTTACCCGCGCCCGTCGCACCCACAAATAAGATTAAACCACGCTTTGCCATGGCTAAATCTTTGACCACATCCGGCAAACCCAACTCATCGACGGATGGAATGGTGGTTTCAATACGACGCAATACCATGCCGATAACATTGCGTTGATAAAAGGCGCTTGCACGAAAACGCCCTATACCGGTTGCATTAATCGCAAAGTTACACTCTTTGTGCTCTTCGAATTCATCGCGCTGACGTTGATTCATCAAACCTAATACAATATCTCGGCTTTGCTCAGCGGCTAACGGACTCTTAGTTAAAGGCATAAGACGACCATGCACTTTAATAGACGCTGGTACTCCCGCGGTGATAAATAAGTCAGAAGCGCTCTTTTCCACCATGACCCGCAAGAATTTTTCCATTGACATGAGCTATAACTCCAAGCGTATTAACGATCTAAAATAAAATGACGAATCACAAAAAGGCTTATTAATAATGATTAAAAGTTTTCGGGCATCTTCGCTTTGTCACGAGCAACTTCACGAGAGATCAACCCTTTACTTAGCATGGTTTGCAAACACTGATCCATCGTTTGCATGCCTAAAGAACCACCGGTTTGAATGGCAGAATACATTTGCGCGATTTTAGCTTCACGAATAAGGTTACGAATCGCAGGGGTGCCGATCATAATTTCATGGGCAGCAATTCGACCACCGCCATTCTTCTTCAATAGCGTCTGAGAAACAACGCCTTGGAGCGACTCTGATAACATTGAGCGCACCATTGATTTTTCTTCTGCAGGGAACACATCGACAATTCGGTCAATCGTCTTTGCCGCTGAGCTCGTGTGCAAGGTGCCAAATACTACGTGACCGGTTTCTGCGGCCGATAATGCTAAACGAATCGTTTCTAAATCTCGTAACTCGCCCACAAGAATAACATCAGGATCTTCACGTAAGGCGGAACGAAGTGCTTCGTTAAATCCAAGCGTATCTCGATGTACTTCACGTTGGTTAATCAAGCTTTTCTTCGATTCATGTACAAATTCGATAGGGTCTTCTACGGTCAAAATATGATCATATTTTGTATCGTTGATATAATCGACCATCGCGGCAAGTGTGGTTGATTTACCCGAACCTGTTGGCCCTGTTACTAGCACTAGACCTCGGGGAGTCATCGCTAAATCTTTGAAAATCTGTCCCATGCCCAAATCATCCATACTCAAGATCTTTGAGGGAATCGTTCGGAACACAGCACCCGCACCACGGTTATGATTAAAAGCGTTTACACGGAAACGAGCGACACCAGGGACCTCAAACGAAAAGTCAGTTTCTAAAAATTCTTCAAAATCTTTACGCTGCTTATCATTCATGATTTCATAAACCAACGAATGCACTTCTTTATGATCCAGTGCCGGTAAGTTAATACGGCGAACATCACCATCAACTCGAATCATGGGCGGCATATCAGCAGATAAGTGAAGATCCGAAGCGCCTTGCTTCGCACTAAATGCCAATAACTCAGTAATATCCATACTTGTTCCTCAACCTAAACTGGGATTTCGCTTATACTATTTATGTCGCTTATTATGGACACCTAAAGTTCAGTATAGAGAACGATCCGCTACTGTAACTAATATCAATTTACTAATCCTAAAGCAGTTACTAAGAATGTCCACACTAGAGCAACGATATCAAACCGTTAGAGCGCATATTTACTCGGCTTGTGAACAAAAACACCGTTCTAAAGAAGAAGTACTTCTGCTCGCCGTTAGTAAAACGAAACCCGCTCAGATGGTGGAAACGCTCTATCAACTTGGGCAACGCGCTTTTGGTGAAAATTATCTGCAAGATGCAGTAGAAAAAATAACCAAACTGGCACATTTAACAGATATAGAATGGCATTTTATTGGCCCTATTCAATCGAATAAAACCCGTGTTATCGCCGAGCACTTTCAATGGGTTGAAACATTAGACAGAGAAAAAATCGCTCAACGCTTAAACGATCACCGCCCTAAGACACTCGCACCTCTAAAGGTATTAATTCAAGTCAATATCAGTCGTGAAGATCAAAAAAGTGGCATTGCACCTGAGCAAGTTGAAGTTCTTGCCAAATTTATTGAGCAATTGCCATATTTATCATTACAGGGATTGATGTGCATTCCTGAAGCAACCGATGATGAAAGCATACTCGCAGCACAATTTGATGAAATGCAGCAGCTATTAAAACAACTCACTAACAATCATCCACAATGCACAGTATTATCCATGGGCATGTCGAATGACTTAGCATTAGCAATACAGCACGGCAGTAGCCAGGTTAGAATTGGTACCGATATTTTTGGCAGCCGTGATTAAATCCGTTTAAAAGTTTGAATAGATTAAAGGAATTTCCATGAGCAGTATTTGTTTTATCGGTGGTGGCAATATGGCCACCAGCCTCATTGGTGGTTTAATCGCCCAAGGTCATGCACCAAATTCAATTGTTGTCAGTGATCCTAATGAATCTCAACGCGACCAGTTAACGAAGCAATACGGCATCAAAACATTTGCTGATTGTGGCCCTGCGCTTGTTAATGCCGATATTGTTTTATTAGCCGT
>JBNMPQ010000264.1:0-4118 GCA_051276935.1 Oleispira sp.
GAATATGACGACCGCAGAAATTCAAGTTTGCAGAAATATTCAGCGAGAATGTCAGCGTCGTGAAGACGCAGGACAATTCGACTGTTAATGATGTTTTTATTGGTCAAAATGTAATCAAATAGAATTTTATTTTGTTCGTATTTTTTATTTAGATTTAGATTTTCATTACTCTATGTCTTGAAATATGAAATTTGAGTACCATATCACTTTTAGACATTTGTTCTGTAATGGGATTTGTTGAATAAATGGTATAGAGTTATGCCGTTTAATAACGATAAAGAATAAACCTTTGGGGAATAACGATGAATTTTTTTAAACAAGTACCTGTATTAGCTATGGGTGCTCTATTATTGGTTGGCTGCAGCCAGGAGCGCGAAGTGAAGTTAGAAAATCATGTTGATCAAGCAAGTTATGGTGTCGGTCTTAATATCGGTGAAAGCCTAGCCCGTGACGCTGTTGAATTAAATGTTGATGCCATTGCGGCAGGCATCTCTGATGCATTGTCCGGTGCAGAAAAACGCATTGATCAAGAAACTCTTCAAGCAGCTTTTGAAAAAATCCGTGAAGAGCAAGAACGTAAGCAAGCCGCTGTCAATGACGCTGCAGCTCAATTAGGCACTGAATTCCTTGCTGAGAATGGTAAGAAAGAAGGTATTACTACTTTAGAGTCTGGTTTACAATACGAAGTAATTACTGCTGCTGCAGAAGCCGGTGCTAAGCCTGCTGCTGCTGATACTGTATCGGTCCACTACCACGGTACATTAACTGACGGTTCTGTTTTTGACAGTTCTGTTGAGCGTGGTACGCCAGCTGAGTTTCCAGTTAATCGTGTTATCGCGGGTTGGACTGAAGCACTTCAGTTAATGTCTGTTGGCGATAAGTGGAAACTTTTCATCCCAGCTGATTTGGCTTATGGCTCTCAAAGCCCAAGCCCTAAAATTCCAGCTAATTCTGCTCTAGTATTTGAAGTAGAATTATTGGACGTTAAACAAGAAGGCTAAGCCTGCTGTTTATTTGATAGGCTAAAACGTAGCTTTATGTTTTAGTCTACCAATTCCTAAGCGGCTTGCCTCATTTTTGAAGGCTCCGTTTAGGAACAAATATGTCACAATCTATTGTATCTTTATCTGATTTCAACCAATCTCTATTAGGCTTTTTACACGCCAGTCCTACCCCTTTTCATGCCACTGCCAACATGGCAAATATTTTAATTTCTGTCGGTTATACCGAATTATTTGAAGATCAGCCTTGGCAATTAAAAGAGCAGGCGGGTTATTTCATTCGTCGTAATGATTCTTCTATTGTCGCTTTTTGGTTAGCTGATAAATCTCAGCCACTGCGTTTGCTAGGCGCTCATACCGACAGTCCTTGTTTAAAAGTAAAACCTAATGCCAATATGACCGACAAAGGCTATTTTCAGCTGGGTGTTGAAGTGTATGGTGGAGTTCTGCTTGCCCCTTGGTTTGATCGTGATTTATCGCTAGCGGGGCGTGTACATGCGCGCATTGATGGCAAAATAAAATCAGTAATGATTAACTTCGAGCGCGCGATTGCGACGGTTCCAAGTTTAGCGATTCACTTAGATCGTGAAGCGAACACTTCTCGTACTATTAATCGACAAACAGATTTGCCGCCGGTATTGGCAATTGTGGGTGATAATAAGCAAGATTTAAATACGATTTTAATGGCGGAAGTGCGCAAGCAGCATGCGTCGGTTGAATCGATTTTAGATTATGAGTTATTCTTTTACGATACTCAGCCGCCAGCCGTAATCGGTTTGGAAAATGAATTTATTGCCAGTGCGCGATTGGATAACTTATTAAGTTGTCATGTTGGTATGCAGGCGTTATTAAGCTCGGGATCTGATCAGAATAAAGTATTTGTATGTACCGATCATGAAGAGGTCGGTTCAGTGAGTGCTTGTGGCGCCCATGGGCCTTTCTTAGAGCATACTATTGAAAGAATCTGGCCAAGTATCGAAGATCGTAATCGCCTTATGGCTAACTCGCTGATGATCTCGGTGGATAATGCGCATGCAATTCACCCCAATTATTTTGAAAAGCACGATGAAAACCATGGTCCTATCATCAATCAGGGGCCTGTTATTAAAGTAAACGCTAATCAGCGCTATGCGACCAACAGCTTTACCGCTGCGGTCTTTAAGCAGGTCTGTAATGACGTGGGTGTTAAGTATCAATCGTTTGTAACGCGAACGGACCTAGGTTGTGGTAGTACTATTGGTCCTGCAATCGCTTCAGGATTGGGCGTGGATACGATTGATATCGGTGTGCCGACCTTTGGTATGCACTCTATTCGAGAGCTTGCGGGTAGTGATGATGCGCATAACTTAGCCAAAGTATTAAGTCACTTCTATGAGAAAGTATCTTTAACGGACTAGGGTTTTGATTTTTTAATTGAATCGCTAGCGGGTTAGTGAATAAATAAGCAGCTTATTATTAGGCTGCTTTTTTTTGCCTAAAATAAACGGCGCATTGCTAGAAATGCAGGAAATATAAATACAGGAAATAGGAGTTTGTAAAATAAGAATGTAGAAAGCAGTGTATAAAAATTCTAGCAAAAAATATATTCGTTAAAAATATAGGGGCTTTTAAAGGTATATTTAGTGTTTGATGATTTTAAATAGAAGATTTCGTAAGATGACCATCTTAGATTAAAGATGGTCGGGATAGAGAGATTCGAACTCCCGACATCCTGCTCCCAAAGCAGGCGCGCTACCAGACTGCGCTATATCCCGAACACTGTTGCTAAGCAATCCAGTTTATTACAAGGTAATAAATGGCTCCTCGAGCTGGACTTGAACCAGCGACCAATAGATTAACAGTCTACTGCTCTACCAACTGAGCTATCGAGGAATGTCTTGGCAACGGGACGCATAATACGTAGAGCATGCCCCCGTGTCAACACTTGTAAGAATAAAAAACTGTATTTAATTCAACCGCTTACAGATTATATTCCGACAAAGTAAAAAAAGACCGCTTAGCCCTTCATTAATTTCAATAATTCAGCGGTTTTAGCTTCCATTAAAGCCTGATCGCCACGGCTTTCAACGTTAAGGCGCACAACAGGCTCGGTATTCGATGCACGTAAATTAAATCGCCAGTCGCCAAAATTCATGCTCAAACCATCAGTATGGTCAATTTCTGCGCCAGATGATGCGTAATGCGCCTCTACCTTAATCAACGTTGCGGGAGCATCTTTCAAAATACTGTTGATCTCACCAGAACAAGGGAACTTCGCCATGCGTTCTTCAACCAGCTGAGTTAACGACTTACCACTCTTACTGATCAACTCAACCACAAGCAACCAAGGAATCATGCCACTGTCGCAATAGAAAAAATCTTTAAAGTAATGGTGAGCACTCATTTCGCCGCCATACACAGCATCTTCTAAGCGCATGCGCTCTTTAATAAAAGCATGACCCGTTTTACTTTGAATCGCTTTGCCGCCAGCGGCTTCCGCCATCTCAATGGTATTCCACGTTAAACGAGGGTCATGCACAATACTGGCGCCAGGGTTTTTCAATAAAGCCGCTTCGGCCAATAGGCCGACGATGTAATAGCCTTCAATAAAGGTGCCTTTATCATCGAAAAAGAAACAGCGGTCAAAATCGCCATCCCATGCAATGCCCAAGTCCGCTTTATGATCAGCGATCGCTTTAATAGTCGAAGCACGGTTTTCAATCAATAAAGGATTTGGCACGCCATGAGGGAAGTTGCCATCTTGTTCGTGATGCACCTTAACCCACTCAATTGGTAAGAAAGGCTCAATGGCATCGAGGGCTAAGCCGCCGCCGCCATTACCCGCATTACAAACAATCTTTAACGGCTTAAGCTTATCGGCTTCAACATACGTTAACAGGTGCTGAGTATAAGCAGGACGGGTATCAACCATTTCTTCGCTGCCGCGCTTACTGGCATCAACGGTAGGAAAATCATTAGCATGCGCTAAAATTTCGATATCTTTCAGGCCTGTATCGCCACTAATCGGTCGAGACCCTTCGCGCACGAATTTCATGCCGTTGTAATCTTTTGGATTGTGGCTCGCAGTGACACAAATACCACCATCGGCTTTTAAATGAGCCGTCGCAAAATACACTT
>JBNMPQ010000265.1:0-4113 GCA_051276935.1 Oleispira sp.
TAAATATAAAACCGACCCTTTAGTTGAGAAAACTGCATGCAAACGTTAATATTGCATTAATTTTTCTCAACAAAGAATTCCAGCATGCTAGAAATAAAGCATCTAAAAACAGTGCGCGCGCTGCGCAATGGCGGCTCTCTTGTCGAAGCAGCGAAGCAACTTCACCTAACGCAATCAGCACTTTCGCACCAGTTGAAAGATGTAGAAGAGCGATTAGGCCTCAGTTTATTTGTGCGTAAAACTAAACCTATCCGCTTTACCCGTGCAGGTGAACATATTCTTGAGCTGGCCGATCAGGTTATTCCACAACTTGAACAAACCAGCCGCGATATAAAAAAGCTTGCAGGCGGCCAAGCGGGTCGTTTGCACATGGCGATTGAGTGCCACAGTTGCTTTGATTGGCTAATGCCTGCGATCAATAGTTTTCGCGATCAATGGCCAGAGGTGGAAATTGATTTAATGGCAAGTTTCCATTTTGAGCCCCTGCCAGCACTCGCGCGAGGTGATTTAGACCTTGTTGTTACGGCAGACCCTGTTCCCATGTCGGGTATTCATTATCAGCCTTTGTTTCGATATCAAGCGCTACTGGCGATAGCAAACCAAGATGATTTAGTGAACAAAAAATACATTGAGGCTGAAGACCTAGCCAATCAAACGCTCATTCACTATCCCGTTGAACGCAAGCGTTTAGACATATTCACACAGTTTCTTGAACCAAATGGCGTTGAGCCTTCGAATACACGCCAAGCAGATTTAACACTGATGATCGTTCAGCTGGTTGCCAGTGGAAGAGGTGTTGCTTGCTTGCCCAACTGGGCATTACAGCCTTATTTAAACGCGGGGCTGATTAGCTCAAAACCTTTAGGCAAAAATGGAATTTGGCCAACATTATATGCCGCCATTCGCGAAGAACAAAAAGACAGTAGTTACATGAAAGATTTTCTTCAACAATCACTGCATTCGTGTAACAGCAATTTAATGGGTATAGAACCACTTAAATAAATTTTAAACAAAAAAAAGGGACTCCATAAGGAATCCCTAAAAAGCGAATATTTTCGCTACATTCTCACCACGCGTCCATAGGATACGTGCAATTAATATGCCTGTGTTACGGCACCCTGTCTGTAATTTAAAGGTGTATTATCGTTACGATTTGTTAATGGCTAGCTGAGTTCTTGGTGACGCTTTGGCCACACAAGGCTAAATTTAGCGCCTCCCAATACCTCATCACGACTAACCATCGCGCGGCCACCATGCCAATAAGTAATGCGGCGAACAATAGACAGCCCTAAGCCATAACCTCCTGAACTGCGCGTGCGACTATCATCCAAGCGCGCGAAGGGCGTAAATACTCGGTTCCACTCTTTCTCGGGAATTCCTGGCCCATCATCAGCAACATCAACCCGGCAAGTATCAGCGCCAATAGAGAACGTTACCACTACCTGCGACTTTGCATAACGACAGGCATTACCTATAAGGTTTTGAATCGCACGGTGCATATAACGGTATTCAACCTCTGCTTCATGTTGAGAACCTACAGCCCCCCCATAGTTAACAGTGACATGTTCAGGCGGTCGAGCTTCATCAACGAGCTGTAAAATCAAATTTTGAATATTAGTCAGTTCAAAATCTAATAGTGGCCCACCCTCTTCAAGTCGAGCATACGTTAATATTTCATCAATCAATTCATCTAATTCTTGAATGTCTGAATCCATACCGGTGAGTTGCTTCATGACAAAAGGATCATCACCCGAAGTATCTTCAATAATTTGTAGCCCAAAGCGGATTCGAGCAACGGGAGTACGAAGTTCATGTGATACCGCCCTCACCATCTCGCGCTGTACACTGATGAGACGTTGAATATGGTCTGCCATCTTATTAAAAGACTGGCCTAAGCGACTGACAGGGTCAGATCCAATGATTCCTACACGTGCATTCAAATGCCCTTGTGACAGACGACTCGTGGCTTGTTCTAATTTACGCAGACGCATCTCGAAAGAATTGACTACCCAATAAACACCCAGACCTAACAGCATAAAACCCATGAGAGCGATAATAGCGATACCCATGGGTGTATAACGCTTAAAGGCGAAGATAGGTCCCAAACGAATAACTTGCTCTTTACCCGGAACCTTAATTAAGGCATCCACACTTTCAGCATCAATCGCAATAGGCATTAAAACATCACCGTATTGCATGCGACCTAAATCACTCTTACTCAAATCAAAACTTTCAAGCGGAAGTAAACTTAATGAGTAACCAAAATAAGGGGATATATTTTGTAAAAAATCTTCAACAGTCTGCCCACTTCGTTGCCAATCTTCTAACAATAATTGACCCGTGGCCTGAGCTTGAAGTTCCGTTACATTTCGTACGGTAGTTTTTATGAAAGTATCGTCATTGAGCACGGTCATAAATTTAGCCTTGTGGCCTATATCGTCCGATAAAAGCAATACGTCATATCGCTCCAAGCGACTTAGCTGATACTCATCTAATTGGGCCTTTTCCTTGCTGAGGATATCGATTTGAGCATCAAAGCGAGCCTCTAGATCTCCCTGCTCAGTAATGTCATAGCGTAAACGCTCTGTGATAAGGTGGAGACTGCCACGAACAACATTTTGATTGAATTGAGCTCCTCGCACATGATCAACCAACTGCAATGCAAGCATACTTAAAATAACCACTAGTACCAAAGCACCCAATAGACCAGAATAAACTCGAATAAAAATGCGTTTTCTCCCTAAATTATTCAAGCAGTAATAAAGCACCACTCAGAAAAAGTGGCGCTGAAGGAATCAATCTCTTTTACGAAATCAAATCTCTTTTACGAAAAGATAACCTTTGCTGCGGACGGTCTTAATACGTTTAGGGTTAATCGGATCGTCACCCACTTTAGGGCGAATTCGAGAAACTCTCACATCAATCGATCGATCCTGCCCGTCATATTCAATCCCGCGAAGCTGATGGAATATTTCTTCTCGAGTAAGAACATGACCTGCACTGCTAGAAAGAAGCCACAGCAAGTCAAATTCAGCACTGGTCAAATCAATGCTATTACCGTCTAACCAAGCTTCACGCATCGAGCTATCAACCACCAAATTACCAAATGTTAACCGTTTAGCAGACGCGTCATCCTGACTGCCTTTGTTTTCTGCTTGTTCTTTTACTCGGCGTAACAAAGCACGAATTCGAGCGAGTAATACTCGAGGGCGAACGGGTTTAGCAACGTAATCATCCGCTCCCATTTCCAGGCCCAATACCTGATCAAGATCTTCGGTACGCGCTGTCAGCATTAAAATAGGGCCTGTGTAATGTGGTCGAACAATACGACACACCGCTAAGCCATCTTCTCCAGGCAACATTAAGTCGAGTACCACTAAATCGGGCTGCTCGGTTTTAATACGCTCAATAGCTCGACTACCATCTCCTTCAATGGAAACCTTCAAACCGTTACTTTCTAGATAGTCCTTCGTAAGGTTCGCTAATCGCTCATCATCTTCAACAATTAAGATGCGCCAGTTTTCGTCTTGGCTGCTACCATGTTTTAATTCCACACTTTTTTCCTATCCAATTTTTTGAACTGCCGCTATTTTTGAACTGCCGCTATATTTGTTGAACTGCCGCTGTATTGAAAGGCTTACATATAACTTTAGACGCAAAACCAGTGCTTTGCACTGAGTTCCGATTTTTTCTGTTACAAATGAGAAACAGGCAAACACTACATAAGGGGTTGAAATGTACTCTCAACCGCAATATGCTGTGTCTCGGTTAGAAATAACGCCTATTACCTATGGCATACACGTCATTCAATTTAAGATCAAGTAGCGCGTAAAATATAACCGTATTTTCGTACTCACCTCAGGTGAGTAATATCGGGATCACAAGATTTTCAACAGGCACCCAAATATATGAACAGCGCGCTTTACGTAACCAAACGAGATGGTCGCAAAGAGACAATTGATTTAGAAAAAATCCATAAGGTTGTCGACTGGGCAGCAGAAGGATTGGACAATGTCTCCGTTTCTGAAGTCGAGTTAAAAGCTCACTTACAATTTTTTGATGGTATTACCACATCGGAAATACACGAAACTCTGATAAAAGCCGCTGCTGACT
>JBNMPQ010000266.1:0-4104 GCA_051276935.1 Oleispira sp.
CTACTGTATTGGCGCTTAAAATTAACTCTCCCATCGTGGCGGCAATATTAGGGTCTTTAATATCGTATTGAACTTTTGCTTGGATGAAATGAGAATAGAAGAAGATAACGGAACAGAGGATAACGGTAATTTTTTTCATGAACTAACCAAAGGTATAAATTGGCGGCCGTAACGGCCGCCGAGAAATGTGCAGTTAATAAACTGCTTAGGCGGAAGTAATTTATCTGTGACTAACTTAGAAACGTTCTGCTGCGTGGTTAAGTACATGGACGACCATCGCAATGGCATGAGGAATAACCGTCGCAGCGACTTCAGAGCGATCGGCATCACTTGTGCTACTCAAAACAATCCCACCTTGGCCATAAGAAATCGCGCCACCTTCCGTTAATAAAGGACGGATATCATTTTCGCCTACAGCAATCGGAGTGAAGCTCTTCATTGCTTCAGTTACAGCGGCATCATCATTCATGTTCTTTGCGGTGTAGTTATCCTCAATCCAAGACTCCCAGCCACCGTGGTTATTGGCAGACGTTGTCCAAGTATGGTGTGGTTGTAATAAATCAGTTGTGTGCAATGCAAAACCTAAGGTTTGTACGGTTGGTGTTTTAATAAACTCGTTGTACCAGTATTGACCTAGGTTGTCGATTGGCTGGAAAGCCGCATCTTCGAAATCGTCGAAGTGTGATTTGCTGTTGTAGCTATCAACACTGTAGTTCTTAGCGGTAATACCGTAAGAATTGTATTCAGAATCTTCGTTACACCAGCGCCAGAAGCACCAACCTGTCATGCCACCTTTGCCATCGTCTAAGTGATCGCCAACTAACCAAGTACCTAATAAGGTATCTTCAGTACCTTTTACTGGAATCTGGCTGTAGTTATAACCGGCAAGGTCATTACCATGGACATCGCCACCACGGGAATGATTTTGAAAGTGCCACCAAGCAGTATACGTCGCAACAAAGCTACCCACGCCAAAAACAGGCGCACGCACACAATCACCCGTCACGGCACCACATAAATAGGTATCGGCAAAATCATCCACATCGCGAGCGCCTTGACCCAGTGCTTCGGCAAATTGTTCGAGGGTATAACCAGCGGCTTGAGCGGTGGCCGATAGTTTAGCAAAGTTAGTGGTTTCAGGGTGCGTTGCCATATAAGCAACCGCATCTTCTACTAAGCGCTTGTGGGTAGGTTGTGTGAATGCTCGAGATTCAATACTGCCCAATATTAAACATGCGCCTAGTGCCAGCGTGAGTGTTTTTTTCATCTTGTGACTGCTCTTCTGAGGTGTTTTTTATTATTATCTTTCACTGTTAGCGCTACTAAGACTGAATGAGTATGGCTAAGTTTGTTCGGTTAGATTAATGATTCGAACCTGCTTTGCAATCATTAAAAATAACTTGGCTCAAATGGCTACAGAAATATATCAATTGGTGAATGCACTCATTGATTAAATGTTTATTTAAAAGCTCTCATATTAATTTAAAGTATTGATTAATTTAGTTATTATCACGTTGTTTTTTTAACTCTCGACTCTGTACCTGAAATAAGTGCTGCATTAACAAGTCTTGATTGCTATCGCCTAGATCTTGGAAATCAACACGAACTATATTTTTACCGTTGGCCAAACCAACACCTATTACCTTGCCGGTTGTAACAATGGCAACATTAGATGGCTTTAGTTTTAGTTGCAGTAAAATGTGTTCGTTTTTAGGTACACTTTTATCAGTATGAAAGGCAATGCCGCAAGCACTTAAATTAATAGGTTTTAACTCACTATTATCAATAAATCCGTGGCTTTTAGAATGTGCATTCATGGCAATATTGATTTTTTGGTTTAACAGCTCACAAATTTTTGCTAATTGAGGTTGTTGGCTTTTTAAATTAGCGAGTGTCATGCTTAATTCAGTTTCTAACGTCGCTAGCTTTTTACCTCCTTCATCTTTTTGCCCATTTCCCCAAGCCTGATACTCGTCATCAGTGATTATTTTGAAACTGATTTCAGCTTCATCATTGATGCGAAAAAATCGGCGACGTTCATCGGTCATGGCGGTTCCTTTTAATAACTTACAATAATGGGATTAAAAAATATCGTTAGGGTCTAGTTCAAAATCTTCTGGTCTCGCATTGAGGGCATCATTAATCGCTTTATCTGGATTCTCCATAAGAGGCTTATCGTCATCGTCGTTTTCAGTTGTTTGTAATATGATTATTTCGACACGTCGATTACGCGCACGAGACTCAGCATCGGTATTTTCAACCAACGGCCTTACATCGCCATGGCCAATAACCTGAAATCTTTCTTGTCTCATTTCGGGTGCAATAAATAACTCTTCAGCGAATGCGGCGGCTCGTGCTGATGACAATGCCCAGTTCGAGCGGAAGCGACCACTTTGAGTCGGTATATTATCCGTATGTCCTTCAACGGATATGCGCCCAGGTATGGAAACTAATACTTCACGAATTTTATCGATAACGGGTAGAAACTTGTCGTCTATGTAGTCTGATCCAGATTTAAACGCCCCGTTTTCTCGAATACGAATAATAATTTTTTTACCTTGAGTTTCGACTTCTATTTTACCACTGGACACTTCAGTTTCTAATTCAGCTGCAATTTCGACAGCTGTTTCTTCTGCTTTTTTTTCTGCTGCAGACTCTTTAGGCACAACGATTTCACGTGTTTTTTGACCCTCGTCACCTTGCCGCTCTTGTTGTTGGGTAACTTCGTCCTGGCAAAGAACTTCTAAGCTGCTTTGGGATAAATCGCTGGTCTTTTGTCGTACTTCATTAATTGGGGTGGGCTCAGGAATCGCTGGGCTAAAATGTTTGGCAATAACGCTGGTCCCTTTCGGTGGGTTATCAGCTCTTACATCCGTCTGAACGCCAAATGCCTGACGCAACTCACCCGCTAAGCGCTTAAATTTTAGTGCGTCCATTTCGGCAAATGATAATAATAAAACAAAGAAACACATCAGCAGTGACATTAAATCTGCAAATGTCATTACCCACGCGGGGATACCGGCGGGGCATTCACAGACTTCTTCTTCTTCCTCCTCAATCATCCTTGATTACTCCGATACCGCACGTTGTTTCTCTTTGACGTAATTCTGCAGCATCGCTTCAATCACCCTTGGGTTCTGACCACCCTGAATGGCGATCAATGCATCAATGATCATTGATTGAATGAGGCCTTCTTGTTCTGCTCTTAAAATGAGTTTGTCGGCAAAGGGAATCATGATCATTGTTGCCATCATTGCCCCATAAAGCGTTGTTAATAACGCGACAGCCATTGCAGGTCCAATGGACTTGGGGTCATCCATGTTTGCCAACATCGCTACCAAGCCGATTAAGGTGCCGATCATCCCCATCGCTGGGCCAACATCACCCATATGAGTAAAAAACGTCGCTCCGTATTTATGCCGTTCTTGAGCCATCTTCATATCTTTACTAAGAAGAGCTTTGACGACTTGTGGGTCATGACCATCAACCAGTAATTGGATGCCCTTGGCTAAAAAATCGTTACTGACTTCCTTGCCTTCTAGTGACAATAAGCCCCCTTTACGTGCGAGGCCTGCAAGCTCAACGGTTTCTTCGATAATTTCTTCAGGCTTGCTCACTTTAAACATAAACGCTTTTGCCATAATGGCAAAAGATCCAAAAAAGGTACCAATTTCAAATTTCATCAAGACAACAAATAAGCTGCCGCCAACTACGATGAGCAATGAAGGTACGTTGACGAACATCAATATGTCGCCACCGAGAACCATTGCCATAATCACTAGGCCAAAGGCGCCTAATATTCCAATCAGAGATGCGAGATCCACTGCTACTCCTTTAGCTCTTTCAAAATTAAGGTGATATTAAGGTGTATATCAAAAGTGTAGACAAAGATTTTTATTCTGCCGTAAAAGTAGTGACATGAATTAACTGTTAATTACTCACTTGATTAGAAAGGAGCGCTCAGTTAATGTTGCGCGACTAAGTGATGGCTTAAGCAAAAAATATAGGTGAACCATGGCGAAAACGACCTTCCATTTTGAAGAATCCCTAGCAGAATTAGAAAGTCTGGTTGAACGCATGGAATCGGGCGAAATGAGTTTAGAA
>JBNMPQ010000267.1:0-4064 GCA_051276935.1 Oleispira sp.
CCCCGCCCTGCCGCTTTGATGTGGTCGGTATTGAGGGCCAAGATGAGATAATGTGGGTTAAAAATGCTTTTTAGTGAGAAACCTTCTCAAAGTTCTTTCCGCTGGCATTAGATTTTCGTATGATGATAACTTATTAAGAACACACTCTTTGGAGCGTTATCCGTGCAAGATCGTTTATTGCAGCATTTCAATGCCAGTATTGAGACAAAAGCCCAAGCAGCCGAACTTTTACCACCTTACATAGAACATGCAGCGGGCATGATGGTTGCTAGCCTTGTGAGCGGCGGAAAAATTTTAAGCTGTGGTAATGGCGGTTCAGCCGGTGATGCTCAGCACTTTTCGTCTGAAATGCTGAATCGCTTCGAACGCGAACGTCCTTCACTTCCGGCAATTGCCTTAAGTACTGATACGTCGACTATTACCTCAATTGCGAACGATTACAGCTATAACGAGATTTTCTCTAAGCAAATTCGTGCGCTGGGGAATGAAGGCGATGTATTATTAGCTATTTCCACCAGTGGCGGCTCTAAAAACGTCATTGAGGCGATTAAAGCCGCTCACGACCGTGATATGCAGGTTGTTGCATTAACTGGCAGAGATGGCGGTAACGTCGCCGCCTTATTAACGGATAACGACATTGAGATTCGCGTACCTTCCGATGTAACGGCGCGTATTCAAGAAGTTCACTTATTAGTAATTCACTGTTTGTGTGACTTAATTGATTGCTCGTTATTTGGTGAAGACTAAATCCAGCCAAAACCTGTTTTGGCTCTGACATTGAAGTTGCAGTTGAATCATTTGATCTCAAGTGCGACTTTTTTTGTTTATATTTCTTTTGTTTATAGTCTTTTGTTTATGGTTCTATCGTCTAGCTTTTCAGGTAGAATGACCGCCCTACCCCGCCACAATTGAGAATTCTGTGGATTACGATTTTACCTTCAATGAATATGACAAACCGATTGCCGAGTTTTCTATGGGCCATGAAGCAATTGGCACTTGGTTTAACGATGAACTTGGAGCGAACCAACAGCGAATTGAAGAACTCGTCGATATCGTTGATCAATTAGTACGCCGAAGAGTCCAACAGCGCCTAATCGAAGGCACTGAATACCGACTGCGAATGAATCAAGAAGATGTCGAAGTGGTTGCGCTTTCTTTAGGCTTAGAAATTGATGAAGAGCTGCCTGAAAATACCAACATTTACGATGATGAATCTCACGCCGAATGTGGATTAGAAGACTTTCAAGAAGCACTCATTTCATGGCAAGAATTTATTCTTAGCGCTTAATAAACATCAGAACATCTCAACTGAAATAGATTCACTCTCCCATGCGCAGTGAATCTTATAACAACCCCAAAAAAATATTACTTATTGCAAGACACGCAAGCATTATCTTTGTTCAAACCCCAGCTACGCCACTGACTCTCCAGCGCATCAAATGTTTGTAACCGTCCTAATATCGGTCTGCCTATGCCTGTAATGATCTTGATGGCTTCTAGAGCCTGTAAGGTGCCAATAATTCCGACGACGGGCGCCAAAATACCACTGGTCGAACAATTAAACTGATCGTCACCCGCTTTTGGATACAAACAGCGATAACAAGGCTGATCAACCAAACGGGGGTCAAAACATATCACCTGCCCCTGTAACCCAACAGCGGCACCCGAAACCCAAGGGGTATTATACTCGAGACACGCATCATTAATTAAATATCGAATATCAAAATTATCACTGCAGTCCACCACCAAATCAATTGAAGGTAAAAGCTGTTGTAATAACTCAGCATCTGCTTCTTGCTCAAAGACTTCGACAGAGATCGTCGAATTGATTCGCATTATTTCTTCTTGCGCCGATTTAGTTTTAGTCTTACCGACATCCGCCGTACCATGACAAATTTGGCGCTGCACATTAGACAGCTCGACCACATCATGATCGACCAAATACAAATGCCCAATCCCGCTGGCGGCTAAATATTGTAAAACAGGGCTGCCTAAGCCACCCAAACCAATAATTAAAACATGGCTATCCAATAATTTTTGCTGCCCGTCTATATCCATTTCCGGTAAAAATATATGGCGGCTATAACGTAATAAATCACTGTCCTTCATAATACTGTCCCCCTGTGATGCGAGGATTTCCACCGAGATCGATACGCGTTGAAACCTGCTGATAACCCAATCGATTTAACAGCTGCTGCAAGGCTTGCTGTTGGTCATAACCATGCTCCATTAACAACCACCCCCCCTCTAAAAGATAAGATCTGCTTTGATCAGCAATCAATTCAAGATCGGCCAAACCTTTATTATCGGCGACTAAAGCCGACCTCGGTTCAAAACGAACATCTCCCTGAGAAAGGTGTTCATCCTCTGGATCGATATAAGGTGGGTTACTCACAATCAAATCAAACTGACCTTTCACCTGATCAAACCAACTGCTTTGAAAAAAGCGTACGTGATCTAAATCGTTCAATTTGGCATTATGCTGTGCCAGTTCCACTGCCTGTGGAACCAAATCAACTCCCTGAATATCCCAGTGTGAAAACTCATGCGCTAGAGAGAGAGCAATCGCCCCAGTTCCCGTACCTAAATCAATCACAGTTGCTCTATCGGGTAACGAATCTGCAAGTTCTAATACCCATTCAATTAATGTTTCAGTATCTGCTCTAGGAATTAACGTATGTTCAGCGGTTTTTAAGTTCAAATCCCAAAATGCTTGTCGTTCTAAAATATAAGCAATCGGCTCACCTTCTAAGCGACGAGAAAACAGTGCTTTAAAAGTACCCTCTTCCTTTTCTGTTACGAGTCGATCAGACCAAGTAAATAAATAAGTACGATCTTTATCCAAGCTGTGCGCTAATAATAATTCAACATCCAGCGTTGCAGTATCGCTATTCACAGCAAGAAGCTGACTGAATTTTCGTATAATCTGTTCAATACTAAGTTGCATGTTTAGTCGTCACTAAAAAATAAAAAGAGGATGTTTGAGTTTTAATATGGCAAATAGATAGGCTAAAACGTTAAAAACAACTGGCTGACAAAGTATTGGATATTTGAGCCATGTACATACTTCTAGTTGTTCGATGTCGCGGTATTGATTAACGCTAAGGCAGCCTGTGTAGACAGACTACCTTATTATAAACACTACCCTCGAGAAAGAAGTGTTCGAAGATCACTAATACCCGCATTGGCACGAGAAACGTAAGACGCCATAACCAACGAGTGATTCGCGAATAAACCAAAGCCACTGCCATTTAAAATCATTGGCGACCACATTGGCTCTTGCGTACCTTCCAATTCACGAATAATTTGACGCAAACTCACTAGCGCGTTTTTCTTTTCCAAAATAGCTCTAAAATCAACTTCGATTGCTTTCATAATATGCAACAGTGCCCAAGAAGCACCACGAGCTTCATAGAATACATCATCAATTTCGCTCCATAGGGTTTTCACTTCCTGATCATCAGCATTCGCTGTTGATTGACGTGATGCGGTATCACCGGCCAGATCAGTGTTTAGACGACGCTTGCCCACTGACGCACTAAGACGCTGAGATAAACTCCCAAGACGTGTTTCAACATCTAACAACCACTGGCTTAAGTTATCAGCGCGGGCATAAAATTGTGATTTATCGTCAGCAGGATTAGCCAAACGCTGACTGTAATTTGCCAATGCACCAATACCACGCCTGTATTCACTTTCTGTTGATGGAACTGCCCAAGAATCGTTATCAAAATGAAGTTGTGGCTCAGCGATTTCTAAATCTTTATCTTGAGTTGATTGACTCTGAGAACGGCTAAAATCTTTACGCAGTGCACGTGAAAGATCGCGTACTTGAACTAAGACACCGTATTCCCAATTGGGTATATTATCCAACCAAAGCCCTGGTAATAAAATATCATTACTCAAATAACCGCCCGATTTATCCAGCAGTGTTTCAGCAACTTTCATCAAAGTCACAGACGTTGTGAAACCAATAACAGGCTCAATACCAAATTCTTCAGCCACTACTTTAGCATTCTGCTGAACCGAAAAATTTTCGGGCTCCGAAGACCATAAATATCCAA
>JBNMPQ010000268.1:0-4044 GCA_051276935.1 Oleispira sp.
TGGCTAGGGAGTTGCTCGGTACCACACAAAAAGCCTATCAACGTGGGCAGTACAGTGTTTTGCAATGGATCGATGCACAAAATAAAGTTTTCAATTTAGAACAAGACTTAATCAATAGCCAAGTCCGCATTTTCAACCAAGTATTAGAACTGGAACGTATTTTAGGCCAGTCAATTGTTAGTACTCAATAAGGTTTTTATAATGAATATATTATCCAAAGTAATGATTCCCTTTATTTTTATCTTGGCTCTTCTGGGAAGTAGTTTTGCTAGTAACGTATTGGCCAGCGACGAGCATGATCATAATGAACATGAAGAAGAACATTCTGATAGCACTGAAATATCGCCGTATTATATAAAAGTGTCAGGCATTAAGTCAGAACTATCAGGACCACAACAGCTTGTTACTATCGATACCCTTTTTGGCGTAATCGCTCCCGTACAAGATCAGGTGTTTAGTCTTCACGCGGCCTTCCCTAGCATGGTTGAAAAAGTGCTTGTTCAGGTCGGTGATCAAGTAAAAAAAGGCCAAGTACTCGCTCGTCTAAACAACATTCAAACATTACAAAGTTACTCATTAAAAAGCCCTTCAAAAGGCGAAGTTACCTCACGCTCTGTCAATACGGGTAATCGTATTGATGCAGAAGAAATATTACAGGTCAGTGATTTATCCAAAGTATGGGTTAACTTATCGGCCTTTCCAGAAAATGTTGAACGCTTGAAGAAAGGCCAGCAAGCCAAAATTTATGATCTGCACGATCACGAAAATACCCTCGGAGAAATTAGTTATATTGCTCCAAAAATGAGCGGTGGTCACATCGCGCGCGCGCGCGCAATTATTGATAATACACAAGGCCATTGGCGCCCTGGCATGCACGTAAAAGCAGATATTAGAATTTCAACTCGCTATGTCCCTGTTGCTGTAAAGATTGATGCCTTGCAAACCATGGAAAATAAAACCGTGGTATTCAAAAGTCATAACAATAGATTTGAAACGACTCCCGTAGAAGTCGGCGAGAAAGGTGGCCAGTGGGCAGAAATACTTTCAGGTTTAAAAGTTGATGAAAATTATGTGAGTGAAAATAGTTTTCTAGTAAAAGCCGATATTTTAAAAAGTGGTGCAAGCCATGACCATTAATCATTTAATCACCTTCGCGATTGAAAGGCGTTGGCTCGTCATGGTCCTAACATTATTGCTAGCTGCGCTCGGTATCTACAAAACCACGCAACTACCCATTGATGCCGTACCCGACATCACTAACATACAAGTTCAAATTAACAGCTCAGCACCGGGCTACTCTCCCCTGGAAGCAGAACAGCGTATCAGCTATAGCATTGAAAATGCCATGGCGGGTATTCCTAAGCTAGATTATACCCGTTCACTATCTCGCTATGGATTATCTCAAGTCACAGTGATTTTTAATGAAGGCACTGATATTTATTGGGCACGCCAGCAAATTAGTGAGCGCCTACAAAGTATCAAAGGAGAGCTACCTGCCGGCATCGAACCTAAACTGGGGCCCGTTGCCAGCGGACTCGGTGAAATTTTCACCTATGCGGTACAAGCGGAATACGATGCTGTCACCGATAACGGAAAACCCTACAGTGCTGAAGATTTAAGAACCATTCAAGACTGGATCATTCGTCCACAACTAGTAAAAGTTCCAGGCATTACAGAAATTAATAGCATGGGCGGCTATATCCGTGAATATCAAGTTGCGCCTAATTTAGGAAAACTGTTAGCGTACAAAGTCACCATTAATGATTTGGTTAATACCCTAGAAAATAACAACCAAAACTCGGGTGCAGGTTACATCGAACGTAATGGGGAGCAGTGGTTAATTCGCTCACCGGGCCAGTTGAATAATCTAGAAGAGATTGCTCAGCTAGTCGTTACCCGTCGTGACGATGCTCCTGTTCGCATTAAAGACTTAGCAGACGTAAAATACGGCAAAGAACTCAGAACCGGTTCGGCTACATTTAGTGGTGAAGAAACAGTGCTGGGGACGGCCTTTATGCTGCTCGGTGAAAATAGCCGAACGGTTTCAAAAGCCGTGGCGAAAAAACTAACAGAGATTAACAATTTTTTACCTCCCGGTATTAGGGCCATTCCTCTTTACGATCGTACTACCCTCGTAGATAAAACAATTGCAACCGTACGCACCAATTTATTTGAAGGTGCGGTATTGGTTATCGCTGTTTTATTTGCGCTTTTGGGAAATATTCGTGCGGCGCTGATCGTGGCAATGGTCATTCCGTTAAGTATGCTGTTTGCGATTACCGGTATGGCGATGAATCGTGTTTCTGGCAACCTTATGAGTTTAGGCGCTATTGATTTTGGAATAATAGTTGATGGTGCTGTGATCGTCGTTGAAAACGCATTACGCCGCTTAGGCTTAGCCCAAAAAAAATACGGCCGTTTATTAACGCTGCAAGAACGTTTATTAGAAGTCACCATAAGTACCAAGGAAGTGTTCCGTCCGGCAGTATTTGGTATGTTAATTATCATGTTGGTGTATTTACCTATTTTTGCGCTCGCGGGTATTGAAGGTAAAATGTTCCACCCGATGGCATTTACCGTTGTGGCTGCTTTATTGGGCGCATTAATTTTCTCGATTACGTTTGTCCCAGCGGCCGTCGCAATTTTTGTGAAAGGCCGCATTAGCGAAGAAGAAAATAGTGTCATGGCCAAGGCACGCAAGCTCTATCAACCGTTGTTAAAAACCGCCTTAAATAATAGCCCTATCGTTTTTGTTACCGCTATCCTACTGATCTCTGCAACCGCTTATCAATCGACTCGACTGGGCAGCGAGTTCTTGCCGCAATTAGATGAACACGACATTGCCCTGCACGCTATGCGCATTCCGGGTACGGGCATACAACAAGCCACTGAAATGCAGTTACTGTTAGAAAAACGCATTATGGAATTTCCAGAAGTGAAGCACGTATTTTCTAAAATCGGCACGGCAGAAATTGCGACCGACCCGATGCCACCTAATGTTGCCGATACTTTCTTAATTCTAAAATCCGTCAAAGATTGGCCTAATCCAGAAAAACCAAAGCGACAACTGGTTGATGAGATTCGTATGGCCATTGAAGAAATTCCGGGTAATAACTACGAGCTCACTCAACCCATTGAAATGCGTTTTAATGAACTCATCTCAGGTGTACGCGCCGATGTAGCCTTAAGAATTTATGGCGACGATTTAGAAACTCTCGCTCAAATAGGCGGCCAAGTATCTCAACTGTTAGCGCAAGTCTCTGGCGGTCAAGACGTGCGTATGGAACAAGCGAAAGGCTTGCCGATGATTTCTGTTATACCACAAAGAGATCACCTAGCTTTGCTCGGTTTATCCGTTGCCGATGTGCAAGAGACACTACGCTCTGCAGTGAGTGGAATTGAAACGGGATTAATTTACGAAGGCGATCGTCGTTTTAAATTGTTAGTACGCATGGATGAAAGCTTAAGCAAAGACCCTCACACACTCGCGCAGATTCCCGTAGCAATCCCTTATCCTAGAAACCCGGATGATGAAAAATCAGAGTTGGACTATGTGCCACTCGGTGAAATCGCCGACATCATAGAGATACAAGGGCCGAATCAAATAAACCGTCAAAGTGGCAAACGCAACATCGTTGTTAGCGCCAACGTTGAAGACCGTGACCTAGGTTCTTTTATTGCTGAAACTCAAACGCTTATGCGTAACGAACTGAAACTGCCTGCAGGGTACTGGTTAGAATACGGAGGCACTTTTGAACAGTTAGAGTCTGCTAGCCAACGTTTAAGTATCGTTATTCCAATAACGTTGATACTTATTCTAGGGCTGCTCTACAGCGCCTTTAGCTCAATACGCGATACGTTGATTATTTTCACCGGTGTTCCCCTTGCACTCACTGGCGGCATCATCGCGTTAACAATAAGAGACATGCCACTATCAATTTCCGCAGGCGTTGGCTTTATCGCTTTGTCAGGGGTGGCAGTCTTAAATGGCGTAGTCATGTTGTCATTTATTAAAGAATTGCGTGAGAGTGGTTTAAAATTAGC
>JBNMPQ010000269.1:0-3981 GCA_051276935.1 Oleispira sp.
GATCGAAGCAAGACAACGCCTTACCGAAATAAAAAACCTTCTAACGGCTCTTCTTCTAGCCCCTATGGTAGCAGTGCTTCTCAAGGTGAAGAGCAAAAGACTTCTAAGCCTTTTGGTGGCAATTCTTATTCAAACTCATTTGATAACAATGATAATAAGAAAGACTCGTCTAACAAGAAACCATCGACCGATAGTTCTGATCCTTGGGGCAAGCATAAAGAAAACTAAAGTAGCATGACCAGAAATTAAATTTTTGGTTATAATTACGCCAATTTTAAACTCAAACAATTGATAGATAATTTATACAGGTAACCTAATGGCTTTTTTTGATCTAGAAACTCCCGAAAACAATGAAACAGACAACCTAGTATGGTTAGGCCACCTTAGTCCAGACAGCGATACCATTGGCTCTGCTATTGGTGCGGCTGAGTTATTTGGTGGTGAGCCACGTCGTGCTGGCGAATTGAATAAAGAAACTGCCTTTGTTGTTGATTATTGTGGCGTTGAAGTGCCTAAAATGATCTCTAAAGTAGAAGGTCAGAAAATAGGCATTGTTGATTTCAATCAAAAAACACAGCTACACAAAGATGTAGATAACAGCGATATCGTTTGTATTATCGATCACCACGCTATTCAAGATCAGCCAATCACGTTTAATACTGCTATGTCGGTTGATATTCGTCCTTGGGGCAGCGCAGCGACTATCCTTGCTGATCGTTTCGAGAAAATGGGCAAAGTGCCAAGTGCTACTACGGCTTGTGTTCTATTGGCCGGTATCTTGTCTGATACCTTAATTTTCGAATCACCGACGACTTGCTCCGTTGATAAGCCATTCGCTGAGAAACTAGCGAAGATTGCTGGCATCGAAGATTTATACGCGTTTGGCCTAGCGATGATGGAAGCAAAATCAGATCTTGCTGACGTATCAACGTACGACGTATTGAAAAGTGATTTTAAGCACTACGAAATTAACGGTAAGAAAGTAGGTTTTGGTGTGGCTGAAACATTATTGCCAGAACAGTTACTTGAGCGTAAAGCTGACTTGTTGGTTGAAATGAAAGGTGAAAAAGCGAAGCAAGGTTTGGACTTTATTTTCTTTGCAATCGTTGATACCAAAACAAAGAACTCACATTTAGTTGTTTACTCAGATACCGAAGCAGAGCTTGCTGCGACAGCCTATGGCGAAGCCGTTGAAAGTCAGCTGATGTATTTACCCGGCATGATGTCGCGTAAGAGCCAGCTAATGCCAGCGGTACAAGCAACGCTTTCTGCTTAAAACGTTCTGTTTAAAACGTTGTGCTAAACAAAAAAGGTGAACCTAAGGGTTCACCTTTTTTTATGCTTTCAAATCAAGACTCATCCACTGACAAACCTAATAATCAGTCTGTTACTTACATTAAACTTACTTTAGAATGTGCTATTCAAAATAAATGGAATTTAATATGCGCAAATCAATTTTTATCCCCTCGGTATTACTCATCGCTTTTGGTATTGCTAGCCCACTCATAATGGGGTTGGTCGCAGAAAACCAATTCACCAGTCAATTAGACAAGCTATCCATAGAAAACAATACGGGAATGGCTCTCTCAGACATTAAGTTCGATCGTGGTTATGCTCAGTCTGATGCAAGCTTTGTTATGACATTAGATGATCCAAATAATGGAATTCCAGTATTTTCAGTTTTATTTGAATCAAAGATGCAGCATACGCCGATTAATACGAGGGAATTTGGATTTTCGGTATTTGAAATATATTCACAAGACCGTATTTCATTCGCACAAGGCCCTGAAGCGCTAGTCAAATTTGTAAATGACAATATGGAAGGCTACTTACTTTCGGGCTACTCACGCACCAATGCTCTAGGTCGTTTTGATAGTGTGTTAAGTACAGCGGCTATCGATGTTAATAACGACGAGGGTGAATTGAATATCCAAATGGATTCAATGATTATCAATTCAACGGGTCAGATTGATGGTTCAGAAACCGAATTTGATATGAAGCTACCTAGTACGAATATCAAGGGTGCTGATTTTAGTGCGCAAATTAAAAGCATATCAATGATTGGCGATAGCAGAGTGGGTATTAGTGGCATTCCGCTAGGAAGTATTCTGATGGAAGTTGCACAAGTATCCGTTGTATCAGCAATTGGCAATACTGAAATTAAAAAGATCGGCTTTTCTACTGTGAGCGAACTGATTGATAATAAAATAGATACCACTGTTAGCTATAATGTTGGAAGTATCGAGGCGCCTTTGCCAGTAAGCTCTGCCAGTTATAATATTGACTTTAATGGCCTTCCATTAGAGTCTGCGCAACTTCTTCAAGAGTTACAGTTCCACGTAAATAACATGGAAGCAAACCCAGGGTCGACTGATAAATATTTCAATCAACTGCTGACAGCTACTTTGCAGCCAGGTTTACAAATCAACCAAGAGCTAAAAACCAACGCGTTTGGTGGGGCATGGCAAGCAGATCTAGATGTTGAATACGTAGGGATAGAAGGCGCTGAGCTAGCAGAGATGAAGGACCCTAAAGTTGCGATAAAAGGTGTGGCAGCAACATTGGTCGTCACTGCGGATAGTATTGCGTTATCAAGAAGCCCATTAGCCCCAATGCTTGATGGTTTAATGAAACAAGGTTTTATTACTCTAGACAATACTCGCTTAACCAGCAATGCCAGCTTAACTGCTGGTAAGTTAATGGTAAACGAGGTCGAAATTCCTGTAGAATCTATAATCGATGGGATATTGCTTCAACTTTCCCAGTCGCAAGAAGCAGACATAGCCGCTAATTAATATTAAAATAATGTCATAATAAAGGCGAACTCATTGTGTCTCTCAATGGGTTCGCCCTTTTTTTAGCTTGAAATTCCCCCTTAATTTCTGGACACAAATATTAATCTATGACGACTCTTATTAGCCCATTGCTTAGATCAAAGTAGTTAAGCCCACAGCAGCATTATCAAAAGCTAACCGCCGAAGGGCAGGTGAATTTTGACGAGGCTCAGCAGTAGGTATTAATGGCACTAGCGCAGCTACAACAGCAGTCGCCTATGCTAGATTTATACCTGTGGGGAAAATCAGGGCGCGGCAAAACATTTTTGATGGATAGTCTCGTTCAGTCTTTTGCTAAAGACGTATGCCTGCGTCAGCATTTTCACCACTTTATGCAAGACGTGCATAACCAGCTAATCCAGCTATCAGGGCGTAAAGATCCGCTTAAAGAAATTTCCAATCAACTTAAAGCGCGTCATGACATTTTATGCTTTAACGAGTTTTTTGTGTATGACATTGGCGACGCGATGTCGCCGGGTCGTTTAATTATTTTTTTGTTTGAATAAGGCATGGTTGTCGACGCCACCAGTAATTGTGCGCCGCATGAATTGTACAAAAATGGCTTACAACGGGTTAGTTTTTTTCTGGCAATCAATGCCATTCATCAGAATATGAATGTTGTAAAATTAGCGGGAACTAAAGACCACCGAGAAAGAGTACTGCATACACTGCAAAACTATTTTGTAATTAACTGTTTGGCGATAAACAATAATACCATCTCATTCGATTTTAAAGATTTGTGCCTAGGCCCTAGAAGTCATACTCGCCCCGATGGATGACGGTGCTCGACGCTTTATTGCGTTAATAGATGAACTGTATGATCAGCAGGTGGTATTATTTTTAACCTGCCATGTAGCGCTAGAATAATCATATACTCAGGGCAGTTTGACCTTTCAATTTGAGCGGGCTCGTAGCTGTTTAATTGAAATAGGCAGCGAAGAATACAGGCTCGTAGCCGTGAGATGCACCTGCCCAGCTTCTCTATTAGTGCTAATAATTAAAACTAATATTAAATATTAGTTTTAGTAGACGCTATAAGATTATCATAAACATAAAAGCTATTTGCTGAGCTTTGATCCCACCAATGCTGCCAAGGCTCAGAAGCCTCTTTTTTATCAACCAATTCGTTGGCTATCAAGGGTTCAAC
>JBNMPQ010000270.1:0-3880 GCA_051276935.1 Oleispira sp.
TCAGAAGATTGACACTTAACGGCTAACAACATTAATTCATCATTTTCAGCAGAGAAACTTAATTGAATTTTCTCATTGTCTCGATAAGAGTTTGATAGCAATACACAGTCAGCAACCGAACACGAAAATATTTTATCCGCCGCAATAATCCAACTATTATTTTGATTGTCCCGCAAAATACCGCTATCCATGTTGAACGTTAAAACAAACTCATTTTTGCTGGCATCAAAAATTACTGTACTGTTTATGTCTTTTAAGCGGTAACTAATATCGTTACCATCACTGTCCTTTTCTGCCTCAACCTCAACGGTGTATCGACTTCCCCACTGTAAATTTTCAAAGCCCGAAACATTTATATTGTTAACTTCAAAAGCATCATTAATATCAGTACGCGTTCGAAGACACAGCGCATTTGAACTGTCATCACAAGCTTCTTGATAATAATCCACATATAACGTCTTAATTGTAGAATCATAACTAGAACCTAGATCTAGAGTACAAGCCGATAAAAGAAAGCATACTGAAAGTACAAAAAAATTATTCATGGTGTTTATTTTGTTTCCTAATAATCGGCTGAGCGTACATAGAATATAACTGATATTTTACAGCCTCTGTTTCGCCTTGACTGCGTAGATGTAATTCTTGTGTGCCTGACTTAATATCCTCATCATCATAGTGTTCAAGTGCTACGCACCTCCCTTGCTTTACTAGTAACTGATGAGCAGCATAATTAATAGGGTAGCAAGCGTAGCCATCAACAATTTGACGATCTACTTCTACCGCAAGTGTTTCTGCTGAATTAAAAAGCGGTGTCGAGATCTCTTCACCAAAACTAATTTGAACACGGCCTTTTTTTCCCATAAGGCCAGTAACAATACTCGTTATGTCTTCATTATCAGCTTTTAAGTAATCTTTGCCCTCGTGAAGAGCCGCCAATTCTCGAGCTTTTAAAACATCACACGGATCAAATTCATAACTGATACTCACAGGGACAGGATTAAGCTGCAGCAATGATTCTGAAAATGTTTCTTTATCTGCCCGCCCTGCCAAACTTAGCATTTTTAGAACAGCAGTATCGGTCGTATCAATACCATCTTTTGCACGCCCTTCACGCTGTGCAATCCATACAGAATGCCCATCTGAAATGGAGAAACGAATATATCGTGATAATAACTGTAAGGCTGAAAACTTTTCACGTCTTGCTTTAATAGAACGCTTCACAATAAAACTCTTATTGAGCCTCATAAAATCCCCAACCATAGGATTTGTTAACAAGTTGTCACCAATAGCGATGCGTCCTGTCGGTTTTTTACTTAAATGCAGTGCATAATTCACTAATGTTGGATCAAGGGCGATATCTCTATGGTTTGATAGCCATAGATAGCTTTTGCTAATATCTAGCTGTTCAATGCCACTGATTTCTAACGATGTTGTGGTTTTCTTAATAATTTTTTCGACATAACCCGCTAACCACAACTGAAACTCAGCAATGGACTCAAGACCCGTTAAATCTTTTTGCAAACGCCAGCGTACGAGTGATCGCGCCAATAAACGCAAGGGGCCGCGCCAATTTGGTCGCATAAAATAAGCTAATCCCTTTACGAGATCAGGTTCCGCTAATAAACGCTCAAGAATTTCTTGGAATTCACTATCGTTGTAAGGCCGTATATCAGCAAATTCATCCATTAATTCAATATTCCTAGCAAAAACCATTTATATAACAAAGATCACTTGTTTCTGTTTTACGAATCGATAGTATATCGCAGCAATATCACTATCCCTACCTTTAAGAGGCGATTCATTATGGTTGATACATGGCATCCAACTGAACAAAAAACGAACATCTCCGCAGAGAAATTATTGGCGCTTTCATCTTTAATAAGCAGTCAAGAGAGTATACAAGAGGATGTTATGCGCCTTCATAGCGCCGATGTCGATTTGATATGCAGTTACCTAAATGCTCCACAAAGCTCATGGTTAAAGGCTATTGAAAATTTTACTGATGTTCAGGTATTGAATTTATGTATGCTGTTCACTGTAGGGGAAATGAAGTTCTCCACATGGACTTTTGGTAGTAAGAACCCAACCATTTATTTTTTACGCCAGCTAAAATCTGAAAATCGAGCGGCAGAAAAAGTCTTTGTCCGCTGGCTAAAAAAACAAACTGATAATCGCTACATTCCGTACGGTCCAGCATTAATCTGAGATAGCCGTTTTAGCTATTTTATGTATTTTAATAATTCCTTTCTAAGCTCATCCATTCGAATGGGCTTAGACATGAAACCATCCATACCTTCTGCTAAACACTCTGCTTTTCTATCGGTCATAACATCCGCCGTCAGCGCCAAAATAGGGGTGTGCCCTTTTTTTTCGTGCATGCGTATCATGCGTGTGGCTTGTAAGCCATCCATAATAGGCATGTGACAATCCATCAAAATCACATCATAATGCTTAGACTTCCAAGCCTCTAAGGCCTCTTCACCGTTACTCGCAATATCGACAGAAAAACCTATTTTTTTAAGCATTTGAGTCGTTACTTTCTGATTAACAAGATTATCTTCGGCTAATAATATAATCCCTAGACAATGAGCTTTTTCGTCTTCTACAACAAGTGTTCGCTCATACCGAGTAATTAAAGTGTCTGGCTTGGTTTTCCAGTCGTGGAAAAGTAAGCGCTCGAAAATAGATCTTAATTCTTGCTGCCCTAAAGGCCATTCCCAATAAGCGTTTATTCCTTGTGCGATCAAAGCATCATAATCAAAATTAATAGATTCAACGGTGGTCATAGCAAGTAATAAATCAACATCATAACAAGCAATACCCCTTATTAATTCTTCTACTTTAGCCGAGCCTAACTCTCTTGAAAATACCAATAACTTCGGTGCGTCTTCATGCTCAAGAGCCAGAAAAACCTCAGACAGTTGATTAAATTCTTTAACCACCAACCCGGTACGTTTTGCTACCTCTTTCACGAGTAGACGATTGACCTTTACCTCATCGACAACCCAAGCAGATAAACCAACCGCAGCTTCAGATACGGGACTCAAGAATTGGTTACTTTCAGTACAGGTTTTATCCGTGACCATTTCAACTTCAAGATCCAACCAAAAGTTTGAGCCTACATTAGGGCTACTTACCATCCCAACTCTTCCACCGAGCATCTCTGCCAAACGCCGGCAAATATTTAACCCAAGTCCAGTTCCTCCCATTTCTACAGAATGCACACCGTGTGCATGCGTATATTCATCAAAAATAGAAGCTGCCTTATCTGCCGTCATTCCAACGCCACTGTCCTCAACAGAGAAACGTAAACGAGCAACGCCCTGATTGAGCTGTAATGTGACAATACGAATAATAATATGGCCATGCACCGTAAATTTGATCGCATTGGTTAAAAAATTCATAAGAATCTGACGTAAGCGCACCGCATCACTAATAATAAACCTAGGGACTTTTTCATCTATAAAGGTTTGTATATTCAAATCCTTTTCTCGGGCTTTACTCCCCACCATCTCTACTAATAGATTCATTAATTGAACAAGATCAAAGCTTTCACTCTCGATGGTCAACTTATTGGCTTCGATTTTTGACAAGTCGAGCACATCACTAATAATCGATAACAAATGTTCAGCTGAATGCTGGATAACCGACACACACTCTTGCTGCTCATGATTAAGATCAGTCTGTTCAAGTAGAGAAGCCATCCCCAACATGCCCGTCATAGGCGTGCGAATTTCGTGACTCATGCTCGCTAAAAACTGGCTTTTAGCAGCGTTCGCTTGTTCGGCATCTTTCTTTGAGTTTAATAATATTTGATGGGCTTTTTTTTGCTCGGTAATGTCTGAAGTAATCACTAATAAAGACACGATATTCAGGTCAT
>JBNMPQ010000271.1:0-3828 GCA_051276935.1 Oleispira sp.
TTAAGCCATACTGAACTGCGCCAGTGAAAATTAGCACCCACACCTAATTGCCAGTTACGATAGTGTAAACTGACCTCTTCTTGCGTGGTTGCTGTTTTAATTTCTTCTTTCCACACCCCCCCTGCTGGCTTGATCAAAAAATAACTTTGCAAGGCGCTGCTTAAGCGATGCTTAATATTAATATTAGGAAAGCCTAACTCAACCCACGTTCTCTTCGATGCCTGCCAACCGACACCTAATACTGGGCGCACATCATAATCACCAAAAGCGCGATCGACGGTTAAGCCGTATTGCCAAAAGCCACCGTTATCCCATAAACGGCGGCCAACCACAGAAGCATTCAGCCCAACATGGTCCATACCAATATTTCCACCGTCGGTCATTAGTCCTGGCTCTAAATCAACCATGAATAGGTTTTTTCTACCTCGTTGTTGCTCATATTGAATCGGCATCGATAGCCAAACATACTCCTTTTGAGCAGCGGTTGATCCACGCCAATCAAATTCAGTAACATCAAGATGAAAGTAAGAACTGAACGTTTCACTGCGACGATTTTTTCGTTCTAATGGTAAAGTTAAAGAATTTTTACTCGCCGCAAACTTTTGCCCAGGACCCGATTCCAATGAACTTAGGCTCTCACTGCCAATATAAATACCAGCCTCTTGATCTTGCATATAAGGCCTCGATGCTTGCGCGGTATTACTCATACTTACAGTCGCTAGCAGCACAGTGGCCGTAATACTCGGCCTATTAAGATGTATTTTAATCATTTTGATATTCATTAAATGTTTCTTGCACACTTGCATAGCTGGCCAACGCACCTGTCTGTAGCTCATTTTTTCTTACCGTGTCTAATGCCTCTAAAACCTTTAAAACTTGCTCAAAGCCCTTAACTAGATCGGCTGGAGCATAGGTTTCCTTTAATATATCAGTGTAGCCGCTAACAAACTCATAGGCTTCAGTTTCTTTACGACGAGAATCTACCGAACTCATTTCATCCATTCGCTGGAGGACATCGACTGCCGCCATCAAGCTCTTAGCGCCTTCGCTATCACCATCGATTGCCTCACCCATTATGAAATCGTTAAGAAAATGCACGGTCTGGGAAATTTGAGAAGTTGATTCGTCGGCCTTAACCCCTCCCAACGACCGGAACTCCGATTCATTGATGAAACCATCTTGATAAAGGCGTTCGGTAAGCGCAGGAATATCACTGGATTTCACACTACTGGAGAAATACTCGGCCGAGATCATGCCTAGCTTAGCGCCTTTATACGACAAAGAGACACTATCGCTGGAATCTGAACGAGGAAGAGAATCAACAATTCGCTGCTGACTCGTGGCGGTGCTGTCATTGGCAGGTTTGCCATTGAGCATATTAAGCAAGCCTTGATAAGACGGAGCTTGATTATTAATATCCATAAATGAATCCTAACTGAGTACGCATGTTCAGTACTCAGCAAGATACAGACCAACAAATATTAATTAGTTATTTTTCAGAGACTTACCGTATTTTTGTATCAGTAGTAGCGGTGAATAGTGAAGCCAAGTATTAAGACTGAGACTAAAGAATGAAAGATAACGGTATAAGCGCCATTATCTTGCCGCTTTGCTATTCCATTTAAAATAATTAGCGGCAAGTACTTGCCACACATAAAGATTTCCCTTGATACACTGACCCATCACCTAGGAAAATGGTGCTTTATAAGCAAAGCGATCTTAGGTAATGAGGCCCTGTCAATTAAGATTTCTTCGTCGTACCAGGGATTTTTGTACTGCCTGATTTTTTATCGTTCCCCGCTTTTTTGCTCTGTTTCGTCAATTTAGCTCGAATACTGTGCATACCAAAATAAATAGAGAACAATACAATTGGCATGGCAATACCGGTGGCAATATCTTTATTTACCGGAACACCCAACGCTATCATAGCGTCAAACCCATAACCCATAAGCGACAATGCGTAATAGCCAATCGCCACCACAGAAAGCCCTTCAACGGTTTGCTGTAACCGTAATTGTAAATGACTGCGGCGGTTCATTGAGGTTAATAAATTTTGGTTTTGCGCTTCAATCGATACTTCAACCCGGGTTCTTAATAAACTTGTTGTCCTGTGTATTCGACGTGATAAGTCTTCTAAACGATCACGCACCGACTGACAGGTTTTGATACCAGGGCTTAGTCGACGTTCTAAAAACTCTTGAAGAGATTGCACACCGCCCATATGAGATTCGTGCAACTGATGTAGTCGATCCACTACGATGTCGTAATACGCATTAGTAGCAGAAAAACGAAAGTTGGTATCTGATCGATGTTGTTCAATATTGGCGGCTAATTGCGAGAGTTCAGATAATAATAAACGCTCGTCATCTTCACTTTTAATATCGGCAATGCGATGGTTAAGTACGGTAAGATCGTCTTCGATTTTCGTAATCGCTGGATTTAATTCACGCGCAATAGGTAAACCTAGTAAGGACATCAACCGATACGTTTCAATCTCAATTAAACGTTGAACTAAACGACCTTTTTGATAAGGATTGAGTTGATTACCCTGTGCAACCATGCGACCAAAACCATCGCTGTGCAGTTTAAACGCCGTCCATGCAGCACCCCGCTCAAACGCGACTTTGGCGCCATTCCAGCGCTGGCCCTCAAACCACTTATGCAGCTCTTCATCGGTAGGTTCATGCTCGATCAACGCCATATGCAGTGCAACAACAACATTACCGGGAATAGTTGCGAGCCAATCTTTAGGAATAAATGATAAAGCATCGGCTGAAAATGGCTCAACGTTAGGACATATAAAAGTAAAATTTGAAAACTCTAAATGACACTCCCAACGCAATTCAAAACCACCAAAATCCAGATACAAACAAGAAGAATCTGCGGCCGGAGCAGGCATACTGAAACGCTTACACAAGTCGACAACATGCTCATAAACCGCCTGTTTTGCATCACCAAACATCACCGTAAAATGTGTGATTTGGCATACCCCTTCTATCATCGGAGAAGGACGGTTATGTAACTCCTCGTATAACGCGGAGCGCCAGGGATGGACTTGTAATGTAATGACAGGAGTAGAGATATCTGGGGCCGGATTTTCATTTATCGTCGAGTTTGCTTTCACGACAGACTCCTGCACAGATTTCACAGAGCTTTCTTGAGCATCGCTCTCAGAAACTTTACTGTGCAGCAACTCAGAAGTCAGCTGCTGTCCTGGTATTGACGTAGTCATTCACAACCTTTCCTTGCATCTAGTCATTGCATTTTACACGCTTAAGACTGAAATGTTGAATCTTCAGACTTTTTTAACTCTTTTTTGATCCTACTTTTTAATTATTTTTATACGCTTACGTATTGCTGCCCTCTTATTTTACCTAAAGTAACTGCAAAGACTCACTTACGATCTTAAGAGGTTACAGCCTAATTTATAATGCTCAAAAAAAACCCAGCATACGTTGGGTTTTTTCATTCTAACATCGCAACTAAAAAGTATATTACTAAGCAACAAGCACTAAGAAAACTCTTCCATAAAGTCTAGTCCAGCCTGGTGGCGAATTGACTGTCTATGATTTGCCCAAAGCTCTTTTATTTTGTCTTGGTTACATTCCTGGCGATCAACCAGTACCTTCGTCTGCAGTTCGCCCTTTTTGACCCCCCCCGCAAGCGGTACTTTACTGAAAACAAACTGATTAGAAATCAAGTCCATAAACGGACCGGCTTTACTGGTTGGCATAATAAACGACAACTGCAAACCTAACGCTTCCGTTAAATAGTTAATCACTTCTTTCGAGCGTGTTTCATCCATTTTCGAGAAAGCTTCATCCACTA
>JBNMPQ010000272.1:0-3743 GCA_051276935.1 Oleispira sp.
AGGTGATACTGCTCAAGGTGGTTCAAAGCCTGCATTTTTGCAAACAGGCGCGATGGTCCGCGTACCATTGTTCATTGAAATCGGTGAAATGTTACGCATCGATACTCGTGTTGGCGAGTATGTGAGCAGAGCTAAGTAGTTAATACATAGCCACTTATAAAAAAAGGAAGCTTAGGCTTCCTTTTTTTATGTAAAAAATAAAGAGAGATTTTTATGGTTCAGTTAGATGATTGGAGGCCCTGCGCATCTTTGGCAGCATTACGTGCGCGTGCTGTTCTTAACCGCAGCATTCGTGATTTCTTTTTCGAAACGGACGCCCTAGAAGTTGAGTTGCCAATTCTGAATCATGCCCCTGTGGCTGATATGAATATCGAACCGATAGCGGTGCCTGCGTCTAACGTTATGCCTGCGCTGTATCTGCATACTTCACCAGAATATTCAATGAAGCGTTTATTGTGTGCGGGCAGTGGTGATATTTATGCTTTGGGGAAAGTCTTTCGTGCAGGGGAGTCAGGGGGTCGACATAATCCAGAGTTCACGATGTTGGAATGGTATCGCTTGGGGATAGATCACCAAGCATTGATGCACGAAGTCGCTGATTTATTAGCTGAACTTTTCAATGATTCAAACATTGAATTAATCGACGCGCCGCTATTTTTAACCTACCAGCAAGCCGTTATGCAATATGCCGGGCTCGATCCTTTTACC
Source organism: Oleispira sp. (assembly GCA_051276935.1). Taxonomy (GTDB): domain Bacteria; phylum Pseudomonadota; class Gammaproteobacteria; order Pseudomonadales; family Oceanobacteraceae; genus Oleispira. The sequence continues at coordinate 709 of JBNMPQ010000272.1, forward strand.
GCGAACGACGATGAAATTAAGCAATTGGGTATTCAACTGGCGGGTGGCGATTTAGCACTGAATCGCGATGGTTGGCTTGATATGATCATGAGCCACAAGGTAGAAAAAGACTTACCGGAAAATCAGTTAGTCTTTATTTATAACTATCCCGCAAGCCAAGCGGCATTAGCCAAATTAAATACAGATGATAACGGACAGGTCATTGCTGAGCGTTTTGAGGTTTATCTTAATAGCTTAGAGCTAGCCAATGGTTACCACGAATTAACCGATAGCCAAGAGCAAAGACAGCGCTTTGAAAAAGAACTCAAAGGAACTGATCGTCCCATCGATGAAAAACTATTAATCGCGATGGCCGATGATGAAGCAGGTTTACCTGATTGTGCGGGCGTGGCGATGGGCATTGATAGAATCTTAATGCTGCAATTGGGCGCGCAAACGATCGCCGAAGTGATCAGCTTTTCTGCAGAATCTATTTAACTAATGGATGCAATAACATCACCGATCTCTTGGTTCAGTTACTGTGTATTTTGGCTTGGTGGGTCTCAATAAATATAAGCCTCCTATTATAGGAAGCTTATATTGAGTGTATAGAGGATTAGCCAGTGAAATCCTCATGGCTATGACGTTCGGCTAATTGATCTTCAGGCTCACCCCAAGTACAGTTCACTTTTTTGCCGCGCTTAACCGCGGGTCGTTGTGATATGTTTTCTGCCCAGCGCATTACGTTTTTATAAGATTTAACGTCTAAAAACTCAGCCGCGTTGTACAGCCCACCTAGCACCAATACCCCATACCAAGGCCAGATTGCCATATCGGCAATGGTATAGTCAACGCCACAAATATACGGTTTATCGGTAAGCTGTTTATCTAACACGTCCAGCTGGCGTTTCACTTCCATGGTATAGCGGTTGATAGGGTATTCGTATTTCTCAGGTGCGTAAGCATAAAAATGACCAAAGCCACCCCCTAAAAATGGTGCACTGCCCATTTGCCAGAATAGCCAAGATAAACATTCTGCTTTTGCGGCTCCTGTCGGTAAAAAGGCATCAAACTTTTCTGCTAGGTGCATCAAGATAGCACCGGATTCAAAAATTCGGATGGGCTGCTCGCCAGACTCAACTCCCGAATTATCAATCAACGCAGGAATTTTGGAGTTGGGGTTGATCTCAACAAAGCCAGAGCCGAATTGATCGCCTTCCATAATGTTAATGGTGTAAGCATCATACTCTGCAGCATCAATGCCTTTCTCCAATAATTCTTCCAGCATAATGGTAACTTTTACACCGTTGGGCGTTGCTAAAGAATGCAGTTGAAATGGGTGTTTCCCAGCGGGTAAGGTTTTATCGTGCGTTGGCCCAGAAACTGGGCGATTGATATTGGCGAATTGACCGCCTGATTCTTCGGGTTGCCAAATGGCGGGTGGTACGTATTCTGATGGATTACTCATAATCTTGAATCCTATGCGATTAATGGCTAACGGAATGTATGTAAACAGATTAGCTTAGAATATGTGTGGCTGAACAGAGAGCAGGGTGGATTTTACTATTTCATATAGGGAACACTTCGCTTAGTCTGGAATACTATTATTTGCAGTACTTCGATAAATAACGATCCAGCGCATTGGCAAAAGTCTGTTTATCTTTTGCATTCATCGCCGCTTGGCCGCCGCTGTGCTCACCCGAGCTGCGCATCGTATCCATAAAATCACGCATGTTAAGTTTTTGTTTTATATTCGTCTTGTCAAAAATATCACCACGGGCAGTAATCACTTGCGCGTCTTTATCGATGAGTTCAGCGGCTAAAGGAATGTCTGAAGTAATGACTAGGTCATCTTTATTTACGTTAGCAACAATATAATCATCGGCTACATCAAAACCCGATTCGACCTGAATACTACTGATCCAAGGTGAAGGTGGCACTTTAAGAAAATGATTAGCGACTAAAATAAGTGGCATCTCGACTCGGTTCGCTGCTTTGAACAACGTTTCTTTAATGGCGTTTGGGCAGGCATCAGCGTCTACCCAAATGGTATGTTTTATCATGAATACTTATTCTGATTTATTACTGAGGGATAACTATAGCGCATTAAAACTGTAGGAGGTGAGGTTGTAATAAACCAGCAATAATAAAAGACTTATAGGAGCCGTTAAATCTTTTATTATTGGGTAGTCTTTTAAATTAAAGGAGAATTAATTTTCTAGCTGCTTCAAATATGCAGAATATAGGTGCCATGGCATAACATTACTACCGTTTACTTTATGTAAATGGTAAGAATCATTACCAAAGTATGCTTCAAAGACCTCCCAGCTTCCCCAGCCTTGACGTGTAATCATACGATTAAGCCATTTATCACCTTCTTTATATTGAAAGTTTTGACCACTACCAGCGTGGATTGTTTTATATTTAAGAATTGTGCCATCAATACCATCTTGCTCTACAGGCATACCTGTAAACTTTAATAAAACGTCATGAAGGCCATTTTCATTTTTCTCTTTAAAAACAGCCATTTCTAAAGTAATCCCTTGGCTATCATCGACAAATTTAAAGCCATATTTACTAACAGGGTAATCCTCTGCTGTGGCGATAGCAGAGAAGTTAAGAAGCATTACAAATGCCAATATAAGTTTTTTCATAGGTATTAAAATTCCATTTATTAGGTGAATATGATTAGAAATTATCTTTCTAGTCATGTTTATTCTCTGCAATTAGACTGTTTAAAGTCTTATTTTTTGCATTCAATAAGATTTATGAGTACAAAAATTGCTAATTCTTCATACTCAATATTGTCAATGCAAGTAGGATTATACTGATATTATTTTCATTCTTATCTCAGTATTTCTTCTTAATTTTAAAGTGTTGTGAATTTTCTTTATCGAGCATGGGTTAATTTCTTTGGGGAGGGGTCGAAGCTTGTTTATCGTGTTTTAATAAATTCAGACTTTCTTCAGCGAATCCTGTACCGGCTTCTACGAAATAGTTAAATACGTTGTCTACTCCAAGCTCAAGTAGCATTTCACGTTCATCTTCGTAACGCG
>JBNMPQ010000273.1:0-3699 GCA_051276935.1 Oleispira sp.
GTGCTGCCAGCTGCACTGACTCGGCAAACCAAGACGCGGTATGACCATCGAGTCCCATGCCTAAAACAACGACGTCGATGTGATCAATCTGAGTTCTCAGTTGAGTCTCACAATCCATGATGCCTTCACTGGGTAGTGAATCACTGTTTTTTAAACCTAACAAGTACGCTTTTTTAGCATTATTTTGAATTAAATAATCACGTACTAATTTTTCGTTACTGTCTTTATGATTTACGGGCAACCAGCGTTCATCAACAAGAATGACGGTCACTTTTGCCCAATCTAACTCTTGCTGACTCAGTTGCTTAAAAAATTCGATGGGCGTTGTTCCGCCACTAACCGCGAGACACGCTTTATTTTTTTCGGTTAAACAAGCCTTGAGCTGCTTACTCACAGAAAGCGCTAGCTTTTGAGCGAGAACATTTTCATTATCACTGATCGTTTCTGTCCACATACGATTACTCCGAACTGTTTATTTTTCAGCTAATTGTATTAAATTAGTCGTGTTGAATTAGTTGTTTTCATTCCAAAGCCGACCATCTTTCGCCAATAACAGAGTAGACTCTGCGGGTCCCCAGGTACCAGCGGTATAAGGTTCGGGTGCATCTTCTGACTCTTGCCAAGCCGCTATAATAGGGTCAACCCAATCCCAGGCTTCCATTAACTCATCATCACGTAAAAATAAGGTTGGGTTACTGGCTAACGCATCAAACAATAATCGCTCATAAGCCTCTGGAACTCGCACGGATTTACTTTTTGATTCACTTCCTTTCGCTTCATGACTCTTAGACTCATAATAACCCCCTTGTGACTTCAAAAAGTCTTGGCTGGGATTGTCGGGATTTAAACTTAACGTCATTGGCCTTACATTCATGCCACTGCCGATTTTTTTCTCACACAATTGCAAACGGATTCCTTCATCTGGTTGCAGGCGAAAAATTAATTTATTGGCCATCGTTTTTTTATGCTGCATTGGAAATATAGAATGGGGGATTTCTTTAAACTGCACAACAATTTCACACGCACGTTCGGCCAAACGCTTACCCGTACGAAGATAAAAAGGAACCCCTGCCCAGCGCCAATTTTCAATTTCAACTTTCATTGCCACAAACGTTTCGGTTTGGCTTTGACTATCAACCCCTTCTTCATGACGATAACTCGGTACAGGTTTGCCATCAGAAACCCCCTGATTATATTGCCCACGAATAACCTTATTAAAAATATCTTGTCCTTTTATCGGACGCAGTGCCTTAATGACTTTTACTTTTTCGTCTCGCACAGCATCAGGTTCCATTTTCGCTGGCGGCTCCATAGCAACAATACACAAAAGTTGAAGTAAGTGATTTTGCATCATGTCTCTAAACGCACCGACTTGCTCATAAAAACCCGCACGCTTTTCAACGCCTAATGATTCGGAGATAGAGATTTGAATATGATCAATGTATTTCTGATTCCACTGACTCTCAAATATAAAATTAGCAAAGCGCAGAACCATCAAATTTTGCACCGTTTCTTTACCTAAGTAATGGTCAATACGATAAATTTGTATTTCATCAAAATATTCAGCGACCGATGTGTTAATGGCTTTGGCTGATGCGAGATCATGTCCAATGGGTTTTTCTAAGATGACTTTAGAAGACGTTTGAATCATTTCACTAACATGGAGGTTCGCAACAATATCTGAATATAAAAAAGAAGCCGTCGCAAGATAAAATAGTCGATTAGGGCAAGATTCATCAAGTTCGCTCGCCAAAGCTTGATACGTTTCAGGCTTCTGCGCATCTAAACAGACATAACTCAGACGGTCTGCAAAACGCTGCCAACACTCATCTTCTTGATAACAGCCCTGAACATGGCTGAAGACAGCCTTCTTTATTGCAGCAATCACCGCCTCTAACGTAATCGTTTTGCGCCCAATTGCAATGATACGACCTTCAGGTAAACGTTTGTCTAATTCAAGTAGGTATAAAGCAGGAAATAGCTTACGTAAGGCAAGATCTCCAAGACCACCGAAAATCACCAGCTCATAGGGTTGTTCAATTTGCATACTATTATTTCCTTATGCTAGAAAATACATCACTTAATCTTAAGTGTGCACCATAAGTCAGCATTTTCCAGTGTTTATAACAGGCTATTGACAAGCTTTTAGCGTTTATTATGATCTCATTCGTCTATTTCACTATTCGCTTACATATTCTCAGCAGAAATCATGCCCACATGCTTTATGCGACCGCATTTCAAGAGCGGTAACCTTGTGATTACTCCTTAAAACGCTACAATGCCGCATCTTTTTTTGTTTAACATACTGTTAATATTTCCGTTTTAAGATGGCATTTGAAAGCTTTTTGTCAGCTTGGCCTAGTTCATGCTTTTTAACACTTGTTAACACGTGCTATCCGTAGCACTTATAGCCAACATTTAAAGCGGATACCTATTTCAATTATTACAAGGATTTAATTATGATTAAAAAATGCCTTTTTCCTGTAGCAGGCTACGGCACACGCTTCTTACCCGCAACCAAGTCGATGCCAAAAGAAATGCTACCCGTGGTGAACAAACCTTTAGTTCAATACGGCGTAGAAGAAGCTGCTCAAGCCGGTCTTTCGACGATTGGTTTTGTCACGGGTCGTGGCAAACGCGCCATTGCTGATCACTTCGATATCAGCTATGAGCTAGAAGCTGAAATTAAAGGTTCTGGCAAAGAATCTTTATTGAATTCGATCCGCGATTTAATTGATAATAACGATTTCTCTTTTACTCGCCAAAATCACATGAAAGGTCTGGGCCACGCGATTCTTTCAGGTCGTAATCTAATGGGCGACGATCCTTTTGCCGTCGTACTCGCCGATGACTTGTGCGTTGCTGCAGAAGATGGCGAAGGCGTATTGGCTCAAATGGTTAAAATCTACAATCAATTCCGCTGCTCCGTAGTTGCCATTCAAGAAGTGCCTGCAGATCAGGTGCATAAATACGGTGTGATCGCGGGTGAAGATATGGGCAATGGCCTTTATCGAGTCACTGACATGGTCGAAAAGCCTTCTCAAGAAGATGCGCCTTCTAACCTTGCTATTATTGGTCGTTATATTTTAACGCCTGATATTTTTGGCAAAATTGAACAAACTGAACCGGGCAAAAATGGTGAAGTACAAATTACAGACGCCCTAATGAAGCAGGCCCAAGAAGGTTGTGTAATGGCCTATAAATTTCGCGGTAAGCGTTTCGACTGTGGCAGCATCGAAGGGTTTGTAGAGGCGACGAACTACGTATTCGAAAACGTCTTTCTCAAAGAAAAAGCAGAAAAAGAATTGGCGGAACAAAACAAGGATAATAAATAATGGGTGATTTATTAGCGTGCTTTAAAGCTTACGATGTTCGTGGCCGCATGCCAGATGAACTGAATGAAGATATTGCTTATAGCATTGGCCGTGCCTTCGCTCAGTATTTGAAACCTACCACCGTCGTTGTTGGCTATGACATTCGCTTAACCAGTCAACAAATGTGTGACAAGGTTGTTGAAGGTTTGCGTGATGCCGGTGCGAATGTTTTAAACATTGGCATGTGCGGCACGGAAGAAGTGTATTTTGCGACGGCTCATTTAAAAGCCGATGGTGGTATTTGTGTCACTGCGAGCCACAATCCAAAAGATTACAACGGCATGAAATTCGTGCGCGAAGGGTCTCGACCGATTAGTGGCGATAC
>JBNMPQ010000274.1:0-3693 GCA_051276935.1 Oleispira sp.
CTATAATAATCCACCTAGTTCTGCTAATGTTGTCTGTTGTTTATTTAATCGAATGTCCAACTCTAAAACCCACGTTATTGTGTAAGTATGAATATTCTCTAGTGAGCGATGAAGTTATGATAAAGCGGAATTAATATGAGAAAAATGGGTATTTATTAAACCAACGATGAAGAAATTTAATAATGAGGCTTTTATAGCAATATGCGATATTATCATTGTTTATCTCTCTAGGCGCTAGGGAGATCCTCACATGTCTTTGAGTGCTTTAGAGAGTACTCCTTAAATATAACGTTAACTATTCATTAAACTTAATTAGGTGAGTTTACTTATGCCATCGAAAACTCTTAGCAGAGAAGAGATCATTGCACAGCGAATATGTGTATCAAAAACCACTATTTCTAAAGCGGTATTTCCAGAGACAACAAATCATCATGATACGTTATTTGGTGGCACTGCAATGCAGTGGATGGATGAGGTTTCCTTTATTGCTGCGACCCGATTCTCTCGACAAAGTATCGTGACGGTAAGCAGTGATCGGATTGATTTCAAACACCCTGTCCCTGCAGGTACGATTGTTGAATTGACCGCCAATATTATAGAAGTGGGTCGTACTAGCTTAAAGGTTGAAGTTAATATGATGGTGGAAAGCATGTATTTGGATAATCAGAAAAATGCTATTACCGGTTACTTTACCTTTGTTGCTGTTGATGACAACAAAAAACCTACCGCGATATTACCGAAGACCTTGGTTGTTGAGTGAAACGGGTAAATGAAAAAAAGCCAAGAACGTAAATTTCTTGGCTGTTAATAAACCTGTAATTATGGAATAGAGGACAAAAACTCTTGATAAACCTCAGCACTCTCACTTGGGACTTCTACCATCGGTAAGTGCCCAACATTTTCAAAAATATGTACTTTAGCATCGGGAATTATTTCTTTAAAAGCCGCGACATCTGAAACGTTTAATACGCGATCTTCCTTGCCCCACATAATTAACGTCGGTAGCTTATGCTCAGCGATGGTTGTTTGTAATGATTGCTGAAAATTAGTTTTTTCAAGTAGTGGTATTGTTAAGATAATATCGTTAAATATTTTTTCATTGATATCAGCACGGGTTATGGCTTGACGTAAAAGTGCTGGGCGTAGCGGCCAAGGTAAAAAAGGTGGCTGGCTCATTGTGAAGTCCATGCGGAATTCAAAGCTGTCTTCGTCTTTAGCAATTAACGGATTGCTACCTTTTTCTAAAATATCGAAATATTCACTTTTTTGTTGTCCATTTACACCAGCTGAATCGATTAGCGTTAGACTTTTCACCTTATTTGGGTGATTAATAGTAAAGATAGCGCTGATGGCTCCGCCCATTGAATTCCCAGCAATATGAAACTCATCGATTCCAAGACCTGTTAAGAAGGTATTTAAGCGTTCAGCTTGCGTTATGAGGGTATAGTCAGTCGTCAGTAATTTTTCAGAATCTCCATGCCCAGCTAAATCGATCGCAATGATGTGAAATTTTTCGTCTAATGCTCTTGTGAAAAGAATCCAATTATCTTTATTTGCAGAAAATCCATGCAATAAAACAAGTGTTTCAGGATTTTCAATATTAACGCTTTGACGTTCCATGTACGTAAGTACCACATCGCCAGCGGGTGCCGTTTTAACTTCTAAGCCAGCATGCCCACGTGCAAAAGAAATTACATCAGTATATAGCGCGTCTTGTTGAAGGGTAGTACAGCCACCAAATAATAGGCTGGTGAATATTAGAGCACTGCTGGTTAGTCGTTTTAGCGCAGTGCGTTTGGTGAGTATATTGATCATTATTTTTCTCGTGTTAATGGTCATCATTATTAGGACCGCCTTATTAAAAAGTATCAGCGTAGACCCATCGTAAAAGAACCACGAAAAAAACACGGTATTACAACAGTGTGTCGAATGAGTGATTTTGAAGTCAAAAGAAGTCTAGCATGTACTTTTCTGACTGAATAATTGAGCAAGTTCTTCCGCAGAATGAAGGGTAATTAGAAGTGAAAATTATTCAGTTAACAGGTGATTTTTATCGGTTGTATAATGCCATTACTTGTTTTTATGTGAAGGTTCGGATGCGCCAAAAAATAGATTTTAATTACAGAAATTGACAGTGGTTTTTACGTTTACAACTTTTTCTAAAGCAATTGTGATAAATAACAAAGGTTCCATCGTAAAAGATGGTGTTTAGGTGAAATTATCTTTCTGTATGAGTCGTATCGACAGTATGTAGCCGATAAATAAAAAAGAAGAAGAGGGGCTTATGTGGGTATAAAAAGATTAAAACGTTAGGTATATACGAAGGGTTAATACGCTATTAAATAGTGGATTAATTTGCAAAGATGCACACTAAGCCACTATCAAATAGTGTTTTTAATATTAGAGATAATCAGCTACTGGATATAGACGACAGTCCAATATAGTTTATTCAACGGTGGATAAAAATTGTTGATAAACTCCAGCGCTTTCATCTGGGATTTCTATCATCGGTAAGTGCCCAACACCTTCAAAAATATGCACGCTGGCATTTGGGATTATTTCTTTAAATGCTGCGACAGCGGAAACGTCCAATACACGATCTTCTTTACCCCACATAATGATGGTCGGCACTTTATATTTGGCCATTACGGTTTTTATTTGCTGACTAAAATCGACTAACTGCAGGCGTTCTTTAGTTGCTACCATGTCACTAAAAACTTTCTTATTGATGCCTTCACGTTCAAGTGTTTGGCGTAAAAAAGCAGGTCTTAGCGGCCAAGGTAAAAAGGGTGGTTGGCTCATGGTGAAACCCATGCGGTATTCAAAGCTGGCTTCGTCGGTGGCGATTAACGGGTTTTTGCCTTCGGCTAGAACTTTGTAATACTCGCTTTCAGTATCGCCTTCGATTCCGGCTGCATCAATTAATGCGAGGCTTTTAACTTTATTAGGGTGACTTAAACTATAGATTGCACTGATAGCACCGCCCATCGAATTACCCGCCAGATGAAAGGAGTCTATGCCTAAACCGCTTAACAAAGAATTTAAGCGTTCAGCTTGCTTTATTAGATCATAATCAGTTGTTAATAGTTTTTCTGAATCTCCATGTCCCGCTAGGTCTACTGCGATAACATGATATTTTTGATCAAGTGCTTTAGTAAACAGAATCCAGTTATCTTTGTTAGCAGAAAAACCATGCAACAAAACAATACTTTCAGCTTTTTTGCTATCGCTAGCTTGTCGTTCCATGTAAGTCAGGTTGACGTCACCCGCGGGGGCTACTTTAACTTCTAAACCAGCGCTATCTCGAGCAAGAGATATCACACCTGTGAATAAATCATCTTGTTGAGTGGTGGTACAACCACCACCGAGCAATAGACTGGTAACAATTACAGCGCTTCCGCCAAGTCGTTTTAGGGTAGATACTGATGTGGATTTGAATGTATTTTTCATTATTATTCTCAACTGAATGGGTCCAATATTAGTAAACTTGATATTATTATGGGAGTTTAATGGCGGTTTAGTATAAGAGCAAACTTCGCAACCGAGTTAATGGCGGCAATAAAAGATGTATCTTCAATTATTTTATTCTTCTTATAAACCAGTAGCATGCCATTACTGATTTCTATGTGAAGGTCTGGATGTGCCAAAAGCCAATGAGTTAACGAGTTTTCGTTCTCCTCTGTAGAGCAAATG
>JBNMPQ010000275.1:0-3579 GCA_051276935.1 Oleispira sp.
CGGTCCTATTAACAAACCAACCACGTTTTCTAAGCGCTATTCGAACTGCCGTCATCACATAGAAAATAACGGCACAGCCACAAGCCGCTTTCGATTCAAACTCACAAGCCGGTTGATTCGGATTGACGATCGCATCTGCATTAGGGAGTTCATCCGCGGCTAAGTGATGATCAGTGACCACAACGTTAATACCCGCGTCTTTAGCTGCTTGAACGCCCGCTAAAGAAGAAATGCCATTATCAACCGTGATCAGTAACTGAGGCTGCATATGACGGGCTACTTCAACAATTTCAGGCGTGAGACCATAGCCGTATTCAAATCTATTAGGCACCAGATAACAGGGTTCATGAGCACCAAATTGGCGTAAGGCCCGTATCGCTAATGCCGTACTTGTTGCCCCGTCTGCATCAAAGTCGCCTACAATTAATATGCGCTGCTGCTGCTCAATAGAATCGGCAATAATTGTCGCAGCCTTGTCGATATCGTATAAACGATGAAACGGTAATAAGCCTTTTAACTCATATTGCAGTTCTTCATAAGACTGAATGCCACGAGCTTGATAGATCGACGATAGGATAGGATGGGTATTGGCGAGTGATAATGCATCAGAAATAGGAGCATGGCGCTCAATTTTAACAGACATGATGTGCCCCTAGAAACGTAATGTCTGCAGTTTACAAGGCTTACTGCTACGGTTCTAGGGCATAATTTAAAATAAGTTTTTAAGTTTATCTTTTATCTTATCTTTTAATTTATCTTGCTCTTCTTTTTTCTTTTGCTCTATTTTGCGTTTAGCATCGGCTTTTTGCTGATCTTGAAAAGACGATAATTCAGAATTTGCTAACTGCTTTAATTTAGCCTGCTTATCCCCCAAAGAACCACTGGCGAGATCCATCGCCTTTAATTGTTCTTTATAATCACCCGCATAAGATAACAACTTTTCGTTAAGGGCTTTCTTTAACTTCGCCTCAAGCTCTTGCTGTTTTTCTTTAAAGCGCTGATTAAAAGCTTGGCTCAATTGCGTATCAAGATCGGATTGAAGGCTTACTTCAGGAGACGTTAAATGCCCTTTTGCTTTTGCACTAATATCAAAACGATCAATTTTAGCCAGTGCTTTAGCCGTCTCGATGGCGACCAACGTTTTATCCTTTGAGCTAAATTTAGACTGGGTAAACTCAATCAACGTATTGCCATCAACTTCACCCGCCATTAACTCAGCCTTTGCATTAATATTAAGTTCACTGCGATCAAGTGTTAAGCCCATTGCACCCACATCATAATCTTTCAGTGCGAAACCTTTAATCGTTAGATCAAATACGTCCTTACCGGGTACAACTCGGTGATCGAGTGAACCTGTCAGATCCAGTGACTGAATATCTTTTAATTCTTTACCCGATGCAATAATACGAGTGGGACGATCGATAACGTCTTGCTGATGAGTCACGTCATACACGTTAACCGCAATCTGACCGACCTCTGATTCAACCGCTAAATTAACCTGACGAATCAATAAGTCGGGTAATGGGCGATCTGTTTCATAATGAACAAAACGGCCTTCACTGCGCATAATTTTTACGTCTTCTTGGCCTGTCGCTGCTTCTTCATCATCAGACACTAAAAACGGTCTTACTTTTTCGTACCAGTACAATCCTTGTTGTGACCATTCACCCACTTGATCACCAAATAATAGTCGGCTCAAATTAGCAGCACCGGCGCCATCCAGCTTGTATTTACTTTTTAAATTATTAACGTCTTCTGCAGGAGCTTCCTGAAGACCTGACCACTGACCTTGTAGATCTTTTTTACCGTCAGCTAAAACCTTACTGGCTTGGCTAATCGCTTTTTGATCGTATTTAATGCGCTTTTTTAACGCGTCAAATTCTTTCTTACGCTGCTGAAAGTCTTCAAGTGAATCAAATTTTCCAGAAGTAATACGATTGAAATCATCTTCATACGACGCTAAAGCCTTGCTATCAGGTAACGCCGCGATCGCTTTATTAGAATCACTTTTAATGGTTTGAAAGCTGTTCTTAAAAGCTTTACCTCTTTGTTCCGTTAATAAGGGTTCTCGACTTAATAACTCTTCGGCCGTCGGTAACGCTTTCTGGGCCATGGACGTCACACTGTTTTCTGACGCAGCCTCTTTTTCTTCTTCACTCAACGATTCATCTTCGCTCAAACTCCTGCTCAAAGCCCCAGAGCTTTTGCGAGGTGTCGAGAAAGCCAGACCTGTTAAAGCAACTTCATTAACAATACCCTTGCCTAATAAAAGCGGCAGCAATTCAATATCCGCGACGGCTCTATCAAATTGAAGCAGATTTTCCATCGGTTTATCAGCATTAGCAACTTGTAAGCCTTGTATTTCGATACCAAACGGATCGAATGTTAAACCAATACTATCCACTTCAACTTTTGCATTCGCCGCTTGGCTGCCAAAGGTTTCAATGCTGTATTTAATAATTGGGCCTGCGGCAAACATCCAACCCAGTGCTAATAGAGCACTGATTGCAAAAAAACCTGCTAAACCTGACCAGCGAATCCATTGTTTCATCGTGTTTCCCTTAATCCGCTAGTGCTTGATAAACTTTGTAGAACTTACTGGCTTTTAATAGCTTCGTAATTTTTAACGTCTCAACCCATACCATTAATTTATGACGGTAGGCAGAAATTAACCAACGGCTGGTCAGTAATACGGGAATAAAGGCAACAAGAGCAATAATTAAACTCCCCATGACTAACGTATTATTAAATCGAGTCGCACGCCAAAAATCGCTCTGGTATAAGTCGGTTAAGAAACCTTGTGCAGCACTATTGGTTAATACAGATTCACCTAAGGCAATCGCAGCTGGGTCAATTAAGTAGGCTAATCCACTAAAAAATAATGTCGCCAGTAAAAATGCACCAAAATTGACTCTCACGATACAAGCAATAAATACTATTAAGACATTATGCAAACTGAATAATGGCGTGAGTCCAGTGATTGATGCCAAAGCAAACGCGAGCGCAATTTGTCCTGGGGCTGAATCCGAATTTAATGCTTTTAGCAGCTTGGCTAACATAGCAATCATAGAAATTCCTTATTATGGTAAAGCATTGAATTAGCGCTATCTTAATAATTGCAGCCCAATAAAGAAAGCGATTCACTCACATTCAAACTTTCTTACTGCGAATTGACAAAGTAATGCCCGCCAATATCAAGGAACAGGCCAATAATAAAGTAAGCGATAGTGGCTCAGATAAAAACAGAACACCCATGACTAGAGCCAATACAGGCACCACCAGTTGAGCTTGAGCCGCATTTTGTAAACCCAATTGTGGCAACACTTTATACCAAAGCGCATAACCTAAACCCGAGGCTAGTGTTCCTGATAGAGAGGCCAACATAACGCCCTTTATACTACTGCCTTGCCAATCGACGAAAAAAACCAAAGGCAAACACCACACCAGTGACCAACGAAAAGCGATGGCGACCTCTTTTAATGGTTGTTGGCTGTTTCGTCCTGAAAATACAAACCCTGCCCAGCCTAAACCTGCGACCATCATAATAACCGCCTGACTTAAATCAGGAGCCGATTGCCC
>JBNMPQ010000276.1:0-3458 GCA_051276935.1 Oleispira sp.
GAGCTACTAATGGTGAAATCGTCCAAGCAGCGCATCCCTGTTGGCATTGTCACGGCTCGTTTTACTCGCCTTGTTAGTCAAGCCCGTAACAACATCAGTAAGCTAGAGGGGACAGAGTACTTTCAATTGTATGTTGATAGTTATTTGGATTTTGAATTGGGAAAATACTCAAAAGCACTCCACACACTAAAGAAAATTGATTTAAAACAAAGCATGTTGCCGCTGGAACGCTATTTAATATTCAGCCTGTTATCGCAATTATTAGACGCTGAACCGGAGCAACTGATTCACTATTATTCATTAATGTATAGCAGTACTGAACTCAATCAAGAAGCGAAGATCCATTACGCTTTTAATTTCCTAAAACTGCAGCAACAACTCGAACCCGATAATAAAAAGCGAGCTATTCAACTCGACCAAATAATGAAGTCGGACTTACCAGAGGAAATTAATGTACTTTTTAAAATTGAGCAATCCATATTAATTATGCTCAATACCGCGGATCAAAAACAACAAACTGCTGCTTACAAAACGCTCGCTAAACAACTAAAAAATTATCGTGAAAACCATTATTTACGTAAAGCAGCCCACATCCGTGCCATTACTCAATTAGGAGAAGCAGAGTTATTTCAGTTTATGGAATTATTATCTCGTCACTGGCTGCTTACTACTCACATTTCAGAAATGGAGTTTGTCAATACGGCACAGCAATACAGTATTATCACCATGGATAAAGCCTACGGTATTCTGGCCAGCGGTAAACCAGTCAAAGCCTATAATACTTTTTATAGTGCCATCCGCCAGACCAATGATTTAGAAGCCCATTACCACTTCATTACCTTGGGCTTGAATCCTGTACTCAATAAACAAGACAACTTGGCACAAGCCTATGAATTGTTTGAAGAAAAAAACTTAATTGGCGAAAACCGTCACTATGGCACCGCACTGAAAATGGTCATTCAAGCCCAATCAGCGCCTAAACAAGCCGCTAAGCTTTGGCAGCAGGCCTTGTCTGAACTAGCCCAGGTTCAATTTAGTGGGGTTAATCCTGCCATGCTTGATTTGCTTACAGGCTATATTTATCATCAACAATTACTGGCCTCAAAAGAGGGCTATAACTACGATAGGCTTGCCTATCAAAAAGCACATTATCACTACATGATCGCGCTAGATTTAGGTCGCGAGAATCACCGAATTATTGCATCGGTATATGAGAACGCTGCCTGGCTGCAATTCGACACCGGACAATATGCTTATTCCGCTGACTTATTTAGTCAGCGTTTCAAACTTGGTTTTGCATCGAATGAAGCGCATTTAAGTGTGCTTTGGGCCGCAGCAAGAGCATCATTCTATGCCAATGACAATCAAACGGCTGCGCAATACAGTGAGCAGGCATTGACACTAGCTCAACAGATGAGGACCCGTGAGCTCAACCCCTTTGTCGAAAAAGCAGCCTTTTATGCTCAACAGTCAGAGCAATATCCGACAGCCATTGCGCATTATCAAACCTTGTTTAATAACGATGCTAGACTCACTGGCCATAATCGCAGTAAGGTGCTGTTGTCCTATGCCTTTGCCTTGATGAAAAACAAAGAGTTTGAAGCTTCTCGCGAACGATTAAATGAATTACTGTCCTTTAGCGTGGGCCTAAGTACTGAAGCTGCTAGTTCAACGCTTTTACTACCCCTGATCTCTCAGCGTCAACAATTATTGGCCTATGGCTTTTTGGCGAACATGGCGACCACAGCGGCTGAAAAAATTAAGTACCTTCAACGGCGCATTGCCATTTTAGAATCATTGAAGGGTGATACCGAAAAGCTCGGTTACACCGAGGTCGAACGCACCGCTTTTTTAAGCAAAGATTATTTAAAACTTGCACTAAGTTTTGAAAAAAACGGGCAATTTATACAGCTTCGCGATGCAACGCTGAAGTCGCTCGATACAGCTATGTTATGGTCTATAGAATTTGATGATGCCGCTGGACCCGTTATTTATCACAGCCTGGTGAATAGCCTGAGTTTGGCAATTTCACATGCGGATACCTTCTCAAAAACAAGCCCGGAAGTATTAACAGCACAGGTAACGTCAACACTTGATACCTTTAACAGTATGACTTTCCGGTCGCCATCTATCATTGTTCAACACACCAAACTGCAATTACTTTGGCACGCTTATCGAGCCATCGTTTTAAAGCAGGATAAGTCTCTGCTTGGCCAGCGTTTAAACGAAGTGCTGGAAGAAAAAAATGTCTTGGTACTTGGTAGAACTCAGCCGAGCAGTTACGAAGAACTTAAAATAATTAGCCAAAATTTGCGCGCATTGTGAACCATTTTGCCGATGCTGAATGATCGCTTAAATAAATCAATTTTTAATTACTGGGCTATGCGAATGGCCAGGGTCTTTAGAGTTAAGAGGTCGTATTGCTAAAAATTATGTTCCTCTGATGAAAATATTGGTACAAAATGTTTGGTTAGACCTTAAACAATAGATAAAAACAGCAACCTTTTCGGAGCGCCTCAATGTCGATCAATATTACCCAGATTTCAGCAGATCAAGTCGAGCAAAAGGGCTTACCGGCCAAAACCTTTAGAGATGATGATATTTTTGAAGCGGAATGTGATGCTTTATTTTCCAAAGGTTGGGCCAGCATAGGATGTGGGCAGCAACTGCAGAAAGCTGGCGATGTGTTACCGATAAAAATCGCGGGTCATTCTCTTATTTCCCTCAAAAATAAACAGGGTGAAATTGGCGTTTTTCACAATGTCTGTCGACATAAAGGTGCGCCGTTAGTTGATGAACCTTGCAATAAACGCACTTTAGTCTGTCCCTATCATCGATGGAGCTTTAAATTAGATGGCAGTTTACTGAGTGCACCACGATTTTACGGCAACGACAATATACCCATTAGCGCTGAAGATAAAATCGGTAAAGATTTAATACCGGTTAGATTTGCGATTTGGTGGGACATTATCTTTGTCAATATCTCAGATGACGCAATACCATTTTCAGACTTTATAAAACCACTGGATGATTTACTCAAAGGTTATTCAAACGATCAGCTTAGTAAGGTGAGCACAAAAGATTATGTGGGTGATGTCAATTGGAAGCTTGCGGTGGATAACTTTCTTGATGGCTACCATGTGCCGTTTGTCCATTCCCAAGCTTGTACGGTGGAATCTGCTGTGGAACAGGAAGACTTATTGGTATCGGATAATATCCTCGGATTACGTCTCGCTAATGGTGCTAGTAATAAGCCCGCAAAAACATCGAAACAATTGCCCCATTTTGAGGGTCTCTCTGCAGATAAAAATGGCACCCAACAATGGTTCTGTATTTTTCCAAATACCCTTTTCTTTGTTGACCCTTGTTGGGTCCAAACTATAGTAGTTAAGCCTCAGAAAACCTGCTTTACCAGCGAATCTTTATCTATTTATGTTGTTAATGAGCAGGCTGTAGGC
>JBNMPQ010000277.1:0-3436 GCA_051276935.1 Oleispira sp.
GAAAGAATTAAGTTATTAACGCCTTACCGTGTTGACAGTGAGTTGATGCAAGCGACAGGGATTAGCACAACTAAATTTATGCATTGCTTACCGGCTTTTCATAATCGAGATACGGTAATTGGTGAAGATATTTATCAGAAATTTGGTATTGCAGAAATGGAAGTTTCCGATGAAGTGTTTGAATCGGTTGCGGGTATTCAGTTTGAGCAGGCAGAGAATCGCTTACATACTATCAAGGCCATGTTAGTGGCGACGTTGGGTAATTAAGGAGCATATTATGCGAATTGTAGTGGCTTTAGGTGGCAATGCGTTACTTAAACGCGGCCAACCACTAACAGCTCAAGCGCAGCGTGAAAATATTAAAATTGCTGCTCAAGCGTTGGCAAAAATTGCTGTTGGCAATGAGTTGATTATTACTCATGGTAATGGTCCTCAAGTCGGTTTACTTGCCTTGCAAGGAAACGCCTATAAACCAGACGAATTGTATCCTCTGGATGTGCTAGGCGCAGAAACAGAGGGCATGATTGGTTACATAATAGAGCAAGAGGTAGGCAATTTAGTGCCTGCTGAGCGACCAGTGGCTACCTTGCTGACGATGGTAGAAGTAGATCCGAAAGATCCTGCTTTTAATAATCCTACTAAATTTATTGGTCCTGTTTACGAAGAAGCCGATGCTAAAAAAATAGCTCAAGATAATAATTGGTCTATTAAGGCTGATGGTAAAAAGTGGCGCAGGGTCGTGCCTTCTCCTTTGCCTAAACGTATTATTGAAATTAATCCTATTCGTTGGTTGTTAGAAAAAAATACCATCGTGATTGCTAGTGGTGGTGGTGGTATTCCGACAATGTATGATTCAGATCAGAACCTTCAGGGTGTTGAGGCCGTGATTGATAAAGATTTATCGAGTGAATTATTAGCGCGGGAATTGAACGCAGACTTATATATTATGGCTACGGATGTACATGCTGTATACCTCAATTGGGATACGTCGGCACAGCAGGGAATTAAGCAAATAAATCCTGCTAATTTATCAAAGCATGTTTTTGCAGCGGGTTCTATGGGTCCAAAGGTCAATGCGGCTTGTCAGTTCGCAAAGATCACTGGCAAGGTTGTAGCGATCGGGGCGTTGGTGGATTTAGAAGACATAGTAGCCGGCAATGCGGGCACTCATATCAGTAAACAAGTAGAAGAGACAACGTGTTATTAATTTAACGATTTTGTTCAGAGTGCGTACAATTTATCGTAAATAATCTTTGGGTGAGAACTATTATAAAGCCGCATGATCGATTATCAGATTATGCGGCTTTTTTGTGCTTGCTCGTTGTTCTATTTATTTCCCCAAATACTCGATACCGCACGTTCATTGCCTAAAATGCCAACAATCGTAATGACTAAGCTAACAAGGCCAAAAACAAAGACGGGAATGTAATAACCTGCCGAATCTGCTTCCGCTGCCATAACGGCAACCGCTGTCGATAAAATCGCAAAAATGACCCCCATAACAATCAAAATTACTCGGTGAGATTTCTTGTAGACGTACTCTTCAGTACCCGATTCAAAGTTTTCTAAAATAGGAGAAAAAGCTTTGCGTAATAGTTCTTTCATAGAGTTCTCTATTCTTTCAATACGATTATTAGATGCGACACTTAAAATATGACTTTTAAATGAAATTAGGCATCCGTTTTTAAATGTTGCTGCAAAATAGCACGAGTATCATCGGATATGGGTTTTGAGGACTTAGTTTTATGATCAAAGTGAACCATTACTGCGCTCCCTTTTGCGGTTAATTTGCCTTCTTGCCATGCTTCGTGACCGACCACCATGGATGAATTACCAATGTTTATCATAAACGTGCGTATTTCTACAGGCTTGCCATAATAAATTTCAGCTAAAAACTCTACGTCGATTTTTGCGATTATAAGGTGCCAGTCGTTGATATCCATGCCTGGGCAAAACAGTTCAAAGATGGGAGTACGACTATCTTCGAACCAAATAGGTAATACTGTGTTATTTATATGCCCTAAAGCATCAGTTTCAGCGAATCTTGGGTCTAGGGTATTGGTCCACATAGCAATTCTCTATTATCATGTCTATTTCAAAAACATGATACTGCATTGATGACTGAACAAGAACAGAACGACCAAACTTTTATGAATTTTGCCCTTGAGCAAGGTCAACTTGCTTTTGATTGCGGAGAAGTTCCCGTTGGGGCTGTGGTGGTATTAGCGGGGAAAGTGATTGGCCTTGGTTATAATAAACCGATTACCAGCTTAGACCCCAGTGCTCATGCTGAAGTGGTTGCTTTAAGAGATGCGGCAAAGAATATCGGTAATTACCGTTTATCCGGTGCGACGCTTTATGTCACCGTAGAACCTTGCACCATGTGTGCAGGCCTATTGGTGCACTCGCGTATTGACCGTTTAGTTTATGGTACAACTGAGCCTAAATCTGGGGTTATAGAGTCGGCAATGTGTTTGTTGGATCGTCCTTTTTATAACCATAAAATTGATATTCTGGGTGGGGTGTTGGCGAAAGAGGCTTCAACCTTGATGTCAGATTTTTTTACCATGCGACGAGCGGGTAAAAAGAAACTTAAGCACGCCACTAAAGTAGACCAGTAAACGTGGCTGGGATATGCCCCTAACAACTATTAAAGTCATAAACATAAAAACAATAACTATAACTATAAAAATAACACCTAAGGATTCTCTGTGAAAATACTCCTTCTTTTATTAACGTTATCGTTAACCGCTTGTACTGACTGGCAGGATTCACTGTTTGAGATAGGAGTTGATGCTGAGCGATCAATGTCTAACTTGTCAGAGCGAAGTATTTCAACCACGTCTCATGAATGGGCTTATCTATCGACCAATGATTCATTTACCGAAAAGGGCGACGTGGACACCTTTTCTGACGTTATTATTATGTTGCATGGATTTGCGGTTGATAAAGACAACTGGATTCGTTTTGCACGTAATTTCCCAAATCATCGTATCATTATCCCTGATCTTCCTGGCCACGGTGAAAGCTCTTATAATTCTGAATTTGTGTATGACTTTCATCATCAGGCGCGTTGGTTAAATGAGTTTGCCGAGCAGCTAGAGCTGACTAAGTTTCACCTTATTGGTAATTCTATGGGGGGTGGTATTGCTGCATTTTATACTCATGCTTATGGCGACAAAGTAAGCTCTATTACTTTGATTGATGCTGCAGGTGTTCATCCTCCTCAGCAATCACAGTTGCAAAAGATCATTGAAAATAATGAACCTAATCCATTAATTGTTAGAACTGAAGAAGACTTTGATCGTTTGCGAGAATTTGCAATGGAAGACCAACCTTTCTTACCTTGGCCAGCTTCGCGTGTATTGGCTAGAAAATCGATGGCTCGCCAAGCGATTAACGATAAGATTTTTGCAGATATCAATGATTATGCAGA
>JBNMPQ010000278.1:0-3366 GCA_051276935.1 Oleispira sp.
TGCAGTTATTAAGCAATTTAAATGCCAGTCTATTGAATACATTATAATTATGTTGTTTGAGTCTATAATGTCGTTCATTTAAGACGTTTTTTAATGATATCGTCGTAATGTGTTTGTACAATAACGATTAACTCTATGTTGGGTAGTTGTTACTTGGGGTAACGTAATACTATGAAAAGTAACACTTTTGGGGAAAGCAATTGCGGCTAATTAGACAAATTGGGGTCGTTTTCATTCTATTGGCTAATACGATGTACTCTGTTGCCAATGATGTTTCGAAGCAGTTATCGATTCAGGTAGAGCACATTGAATACTTGTTGGAAAAAGAAGTCCGTTACGACCTTTCTAGGGTTAAAAAGATCGATCAGGCCCGCTGGCAAGGGGTCGATCATTACCCTTTGAATCTAGGCAATGTAGAAAAAGGAGCTTGGGGTCGCTTTAGGTTGGCCAGTGTTGAAAGCATTCCGCTTGAACGAATTTTAGAGTTTGCTAACCCCAATCTTTATCACCTCTCTGTTTTTATCGAAAGTACGCAAGGTAATAATAAAGAATGGGCGCTTGGAAATTATCTTCCTTACAAAGAGCGAGAGATTTCATTTCGTAATTTTGCTATACCCCTAACGTTATACCCGGGAGAAGAATTGACGATTTTTTTTCGTGCTGAATCTAATGTGGGGCTTCTATTGCCCATTTATGTTCATAAAGAGAACGAGTTTTGGCGTTTAGCGATTGAAGAAAATTTAGCGTATGGTTTTTATTTTGGCATTTTGATCATGTTTGTGATGTTCAATATCAGTTTATATCTCGCGCGTAATTATTATTTATTTATTTTGTTGGCTATTGATCTATTCTTGTTTGCGCTGATGTATGCAAGTCACTCTGGGCTAAACTACGAGTACCTTTGGCCCTCAGATCCGACGTTTAATTATGTGGCGAGTTTGTTTTTAGGATATATGGTCATTTTAACTGCGAACGTATTTACTTGGCATTTTTTGCAATTGAATTTTTCTAGAAAATTACAAAATACTTATTATTTTCTCAATACTTTAGTCCTTTTAGGTATTGGGTTACTTTGGTTGATCCCACCTGAAGCGTCCCGTTTTATATGTGCTATTTTGGGGATTATTATAGGACTTTATTGTGCATGGTTAACGACTAAAAATCGTCATCGATATTGGGATCATGCGCATTATTACATCATTAGCTATTGCCTCGCGGCTATTGCTGCCTGTATTTATATCGCTCATAAATTAGCCTTGTTACCAACAAATATTTTTACTAGTTCAGTTTTTGGTGTGAGTATTTTACTGCAGGCTATTGTTTTAACGTGCGTGATGATTGAACGTAAAAAAAGTGCTGCAAAAGTCGTGGGATTCAGTTCTTCAGAACAACCAGAGCCTAATTCTGCTAAGGATTGGATAGCTCGTTTTAGTCACGAAGTAAGAACGCCGCTTAATGGCATTATTGGTATGGTGGATTTACTTCGAGGAACTCCGTTAAACCCTACCCAGTATAGTTATATTCGTACCTTATCATCATCGGGTAGGTACTTACTGGATTTGGTTAATGATGAATTAAATTATGATAACCTTTCTCGAGGAGTGCGTAATTTAAAAGAAGGGCCTTTTAATCTAGAGTTATTATGCCAACAATGTTTGAAAATGGTTGAGCAGCAAGCGAGCGATAGTCGGGTCTCGATCGAGCTTGAGTTAGCAGTTCACATGCCAACAGATTTTTTGGGTGATGAAAAATGTTTAAAACAAATCATCATTAATTTATTAAATAATTCTATTAAGTTCACGCATGGTGGGAAAGTCATTATTAGGGCTAAGTTTGATGATGCTAGTAATTTGATTTTGTCGGTTTGGGATAATGGAATTGGCATTACCAAACAGCAGCAGGTAAGAGTTTTTGAACGATTCAATCAGGTAGATTCTGATGCCTATTCACGGGCGGGAGGCAGTGGGTTAGGCTTGGCTATTTGTCGGCAACTAGCGCAGTTACTAGGTGGTGATATAACGGTGGACAGCCGAGTGGGTGAATATTGCAACTTCACGGTTAGTGTTCCGCTTGTGCTTTATAAGAAACCCGTTGAATTGTTAAAAAGCACGGTAAACGTAGAGTTTGATTCATCTATAATGTCGAGCCGAGAGTTAGTTGTTCTTGGTGTGGATGATAATGAAATCAATCGCCGTGTTCTTAACGCAATGTTGAACAAGTTGGGCCACAAGATGATTGAGGTGGTAAGTGGTCAGGAGGCCATTGAGGTTGTTCGCTCGGGAGTATCACTTGATTTAATTTTAATGGATTGTGAAATGCCAGGTATGAGTGGTTTTGAGGCAACGGAAATTATTCGTAAGTGGCAACATAGTCAAGCAAAGGCGGCTTGTCCTATTATTGCTTTAACAGCGCATGTATTAAATGAGCATATTGATAAGTGTTTAGCGGCGGGTATGGATGCTCATTTAAGTAAACCTCTGCACTTGGACGAATTACGAGAGTTGCTCGATTCGTTGGAGGTTAAAGGTAAATAACACTGATTTTGACTGAGCGCTTTATGTTAGAGCTCAGTGTTTGCCTGTTCAGTGTTCGATTTAAAACTCCCAGTTTGCACCAATACTTATATTCTGTAAGCGCGTGCGTGGCATAACGCCGCTGCTAATTGCGGTAGTTTCTAATTCAGCGCGAAAGGACAATTCAGGTATAGGAGAGTATATAAAACCGCCTCCAGAAATAGCGTTTACCGCAGAGGTTTGGCTATCTTCTTCGTTAATTTGGGTGATAACGCCGTCTTTGTCTGCAGTTATTTTAGTCGTTTTATAATCAGCAGCCCAAGCAAAGAAACCAGTCTTGACGAAAAAATTTAGATTGTCGAGTATTGGAAAGCGATATCGCAAGTTTACTAAAGCACCTTCAGGAGTAAATTCGTTCACACCCGAAAAGCTACTTGCCCCTTTGTTATCATAAGTATCTCGACCACCGGCTACAACGGTAGCAACGCCTAGTTGGCCTGCACTGATGCTGCCGTGATCGGCATCTTCAAAAGATATAATGAGGTCACTATCGTCAGTATTGATAGCGGTTGGATCGTCATAACGAGTCGCGCCAAAGTTGACATAGCCAAATTCTAAACTGATTCGTGATGTTACGTGTGCGCCCACTAAAATTTTGAAGGTTGAGCTTGTTTTGTCTGCATCTAAAGAACTGGATACGCCTGTGTAAACACCTAAAAATCCACCTTCTGTTGCAAAAACACTGGTACTTAGCGTTAAGGCGAGTAAAGCAGTTGGTAACTTAAAAAGACGATGACAAATATGAGACTGTTGGTCGAATGCAAACATGGGTGAGTTGTCCGATTTTTATGAA
>JBNMPQ010000279.1:0-3340 GCA_051276935.1 Oleispira sp.
GGTGATGTAACGTATATTTGGATTGGAAAGCGCTGGGCATATTTAGCGATTGTACTTGATTTATTCTCACGTAAACCAATCGGTTGGGCATTTTCATTATCGCCAGATAGCCAGTTAACGAGCAAGGCGATGAAGAACGCTTATGAATCAAGAGGAAGGCCCAAGGGAGTTACGTTTCATTCTGATCAAGGCATGCATTACACCAGCCATAAATTTAGACAAACTTTATGGCTCTGCCAGATTAAGCAGAGCATGAGTCGTAGAGGAAATTGTTGGGACAATGCGCCAATGGAACGTTTTTTTAGAAGTTTTAAAACAGAATGGATGCCAGAAGTTGGCTATCCATATTTTGCTGAAGCTAAGAGATCGATAATAAATTATATTATTGGTTATTACAGCAGTGTCAGACCGCATCAGCGTAATAATTGTAAGAGCCCAAATGAGGTTGAAAGAATATACTGGAAAACTTCTTAACTCGTGGCCAAATTTAGTTGACCACTTGTATCTCTTGGTGACGAATGATTAGCTGTCTTCATCACCTGGAGTTAGTGAGAATGTTTGACCACTTAATGTTTAACATTGCACTGTAGATTATTCCCTAACTCCATATTTCTTCAATACTGGATGGTATCCTAGCACTCAGCTGTAGCCTGATGATGCTGTATGAACAAGTGGAGTCGGTTGATATGTTAATAAACATTGGAATTGATGTTGGTAAAGAATCATTAGATCTTTGTATTTTGCTTGATCAGGCAACAGGCAAGGTAAAATAAAAAAATTTAAGAATAAAAAAGAAGGCTTCGACAGTGCTTTAAAATGGATTATAAAAACAACAAGTAATTCACCAGAAGAAATGCTCATCACAATGGAAGCTACTGGTGTATATCATGAGGGAGCAGCTTATTTCCTATTTGCCAAAGGTTTTCAAGTATTTCTTTCAAATCCTGGAAAAGCAAAAAAGTTTGCACAATCTCTCGGACTTATTCATAAAACAGATAAGTCAGATGCAGCGATGCTCGCAAAATACGGTTCAACTCAGCTTGATAATGTAGCTTTATGAATACCTGAGGATGATGATGTTCGTGCTATTAAAACGCTAATTCGTAGACTTAACGCTTTAGAAAAAGATAAGTTGAGAGAAAATAACCGCCTTAAAGCAAGTGTCATAAGTGATGCAGCAGAGCGGGTTATTAAATCAACGGTGTACTTAATATCGGTTCTGGATAGCGAGATAACAGATATTCAAAACGAAATAGATAAACTTATATCTAGCAATTCTGAAATGAATACAAACCGTGAGTTATTGCTTAGCGTGATCGGTATAGGAAAGGTAATGGCGAGGGAGTTAGTTTATCTTTTTTCGGCTAAGAAATTTACATCCACAAAGCAAGTTGCAGCTTACGTGGGGTTAATTCAGAGGATTAATGAATCAGGAGCATTTAAAGGCCGTAGTTCTTTGAGTAAGTCAGGTCCTTCTAGAATACGCGCTAAGATCTTTTTAGCCGCTGTTTGCGCAGGCACTCATAATCCTGACATAAAAGCTCAAAAAATTAGACTAAAAAATACCGGAAAAACAAATATGCAAGCATTGGGCGCCGCAATGCGAAAGCTAATTCAGATTTGCTTACTTTCATTAAAATTATGTCGGATTGATTTCATGACTAAGGTTGTATAATTGATAATGATGTGCTTGAATGATAAGTATTCTCATTTACAGGGTGGCGAATATTATGCTTAAGCTTTTTATGGACAGAAAAATGAAACCACAATCGGATTTTCTGCAGTTATTGACTGACTGGGAGTTGACGACCTGCGCAGGTAGTCAATTTTATAATCAAGGGGATTATAAAAATGCGATATTGCAATTCGAAAAAGCGCTGAGGTTTGCCAAAGTGGGCTTGACGAGTAACAAGCAGCGTACGACATTTATGAAATACTATACCCTGGCCAGTATGAATCTTGCTCATGCGCTCAATACCTATCAAAAACAGCCACAGTGGGAGCGAGTTTTATCGGATGCACACTTTAATATGCTGTCTATGATGGTCGATCTCTCTGAGCCATTAACTTTTCGCCAAGAGGCCAAAGCTCAAGCAGAGCTTTTATTAAATAACTTAAACCGTTACTTAACCAGTGTAGGGAAAAAGAAAGTGGCAGATAGTTTAGAAGAAGAGTTTTCTCGTTTGAAAATAACTCACCAAACTGTTTGATGTTAGTTTATCGAGTCATTATTGCGATGATTGCTGAGGATAACGAAATTTCATCTATTTTATTGCTAAAACACCGCTTCTATAAGATTGGCTTTATGGCTTATAACGGTTTCACAATTGAATATTGGAATTATGAGAGTCGATTGTTCAGTAAT
This sequence comes from Oleispira sp., assembly GCA_051276935.1. Lineage (GTDB taxonomy): Bacteria > Pseudomonadota > Gammaproteobacteria > Pseudomonadales > Oceanobacteraceae > Oleispira. Next base: position 2,366 of record JBNMPQ010000279.1, read on the forward strand.
CCCCCTCCTAGTTATTATGCTTCCGATGCACTGCTTAAAAAAGGTCTGTTGATCCACTATTTCAAACCTTTCCTGAGAACGATTATAATACGTATGTTGAAGTGGCTTTTGTTTATCCCGAAATTATGTCGAAATATTGCAACCGTTATCACCAGATTAAGCTTAAGTATGAATTTATTAAGAAGTTTTATTTGAAGATATCTCCTGATTTTTAGCCTGAGTATGATTAGGACGTTGTGACAATGCTGGTAATTTAGTCACTCTTGCAATCTGGGTTTTAAATTATACCGTTAGTAAAAAAATTCAATGGCGGTTATGAATTTTGCAATGCATCATGTTTTATTGCTTTTATATCTTTTCCTAAAAAGATAGAGTTCACTCAGTTATCCGCAGAAAATCGGTATGTTTCCTTCAGAATGAAATGCGATATCTCAACTCTGAAGGTAATGCAGAGCGGGTTGGGATGTTGTTGATAGTATTGAAACGGATTGATCTTGCGAAGCGAAGAAGACTTACAGAGATAAAAGTTACCTGAACCGACTACATTAAGGGATGCAAGTTTTTAATATGCATAGATTTAAACTTTGTGTATAACTTCTCGAAAGACTTCATTCAAGAACGACAATCTGATGAGGATGCTATCCCACTGATCGCCCCAGAAATGGATGGGCAAGAAGGTATTGAGCCTGTGGTGAAGGTGCGGGGTTCTCTAACTGAGCTAAAAGATATTGTGGTTGTCGGGGGAGTTAGTCATAGCCTTGCTATAGATAGTAAGGCTATGACCGGTAACACTGGTTGTATGCAGCTATTACTAAAAAGTATCGTACAGGTGACTTCAGGTATTTCATCATTATTCAGTGTTAATGAACAATTTAGAAGAAATAAAGGCACACTCGGTATAGCGGTCATTAGCTCAATCTCAAAAGTAAATGTATTATCGGTTAACTTAAAATTGGTATAGTCAACTGATTGTAC
>JBNMPQ010000280.1:0-3019 GCA_051276935.1 Oleispira sp.
CCTTCATTAAAACAGGCTTGATCCTTGCTAATCATATAAAGAATTTTAACTTTTTATGATTCAACACACTGTTAGCTTATTCCAACGAAGGAGATAGAAGCTATGAATTACAGTAAAGCAATGATCGATTTAATTTCAGAGTCACGACGTCGTGCGTCAAGCGAAGATAAGCCAAGTATCAAACTGGCCAACCCAGATGTTCTTACCGAACTGAATAAAATTTACCACCGCTCTAACGACACCGTTCTAAAAGCGATTATTAAAGAAACGTTTCATTTAGCAGGAGGACGTTGGCCAGAGACGCTAATAGGGAACATTGAGGAAGATGACAGCGTTAAGGAGTCTCGGTTTATTACTAAGGTCTATCGAGGACAAACTCAGTTAATTGAGGTGGCGCCGGAAGGCAGTATAAACAAACCGAAAACAGCGCGTATATACCGCGGACAAGTGGTTGCCTAGTGTATTAACAGAGAGTTTTTTCGTGTGAAGATTCGGTCACTGCTCAATATAGCGCTCTTTGATAATGAATATAATCCGCTCTAATCAAGGGCGAATTATATTGAATTTGCTTTTTTTTGGTGCAAAATATTTATTGTGCGGACGACTTAATCAACTCACTCAATTCTCGTTCAGCTTCTGAGCGATCAACAAGATTTAATTCTAATAATCGACGTAAATTGGTCATGCTATCAATAGACATCATCTCGCAGCGAAACCCTGCATGAGATCCTTCAACGTGAACCAGTGTACAAGGCATTTCAATCATCACATCTTCCGATAAAGTAAGCTGTGCTTCAAAGGGAGTACCAATTATTTTCGGAAAACCTTCCGGTACCTCTAACAAAAGACCCATAATTGATATATCGATGCATTTAGCTTCCCAACTAGAGGATTCTGAACCGTCTATATCATCACTCACAATCTGAACGGCATCAACAAAACTGATACGCCGAAAGCGCCTGTGTTCTTGAGTATTATCAAAGCTTTGATCAGACATTTACCCACACTCCCATTAATTATAGCTTTTATAAAGTCTAGCTAAGATTTGTAGAAGTGTGCTCAAATCAGCGATTATCCACCATTAAATATGAATAGCAGCCTGAGTCTCTGGTAATCCATCTAGCTTAACCACCTCATAGTCCGCCAAATCAAGTGTTTGAGTCTGACGAATGAAGTTAAAAGTGTAATCTGGCCAAATACTGAAGTTTTTACCTGAGTCTGATAAATACCAGCTATTACAGCCTGAGTTCCAAACCGTGCCAACCATTTTATCCTGAAGAACCTGACAGAACTGGGTCTGCACGGCTTTTTTAACATCAATGTATTTAATGTCTTGTTGCTGAACTTTGTTAATAGCATCCATGATGTAATTGTATTGCGCTTCAATCATCACCACGAGAGAAGTATGGCCAATGCCCGTATTGGGCCCTGCCAAAATAAAAGCATTCGGGAAGCCTGCGACGGTGGTGCCATAATACGCTTCAAAGCCGTTATCTTTCCAAACCGCATTCAAGTCTTGGCCATCAATACCTTTAATATCAATTCCCATTAATGGCTCATCAACTTTAAAACCGGTCCCCCAAATAATCACATCGACGTCATGAAACTTACCCTGTTTATCGATAATGCCAGTTTCAGTCATACGTTCGATACCCGTATCAATAACATCAACATTGTCACGCGCTAATGCAGGGTAATACTCATTTGATAACAAGGCACGTTTACAGCCAAAGCGAAAGTCAGGTGTTAGTTTTTTGCGTAAAGCGTCCTCTTTAATATGGTGATGCAAATGTTTAGTCGCGCCCCACTGAGCAACTGATCGGATCCACGATTTCTCATTCAAGAAACCGATTAATGAAAATTCATTAATCCAATAAAGTGACACTCTGTGCGCTAAACGCCAGCCGGGCACGTATTTATAGAGGGCTTTCTCAAACCCGAATATTTTGCGATCAGGCTTAGGTAACACCCAAGGGGCACTGCGTTGAAATAACTCGACGGTTGCAGCCTCTTTAGCGATATGAGGAACAAATTGAATAGCGCTCGCCCCCGTACCAATGACTGCAATTTTTTTACCTTTAAGGTCTGCACTATGATTCCAGTAAGCACTATGGAAAATAGGACCTTGGAATGTTTCTTTGCCTTCAACTTCTGGAATAGCAGGGTTACTAAGCGGTCCAACAGCAGTGATCAAAAAACGTGCTCGCGGCTTAGTTCCGTCTGACAATTTAACCTGCCAAGTTCCGCTGCTTTTATCAAAACTCGCGCCTTCTAAGCACGTATTGAATTGAATTTTTTTACGAAGGTTATGTTTGTCGGTCACTGCGATGATGTAATCACGAATTTCATTCCAACTAGAATACTTTTTCGACCAATCTGTTTTCGGTTCAAACGAAAATGAATACAGGTGTGATTGCACATCGCACTCACAGCCCGGATACGTATTGTCGCGCCAAGTGCCGCCGACTTGATTGCTGCGCTCGACCAGTTTGAACGAATGAATACCCGCTTGCTGTAATTTAACGGCCATACCAATACCGGCAAAACCGGTACCAATAATAACGACTTCATAATCTACTTGTGAATTCATATCGCCAGTCCAAAACCTTAGTGTCTATTATTCTTTTATGTATGCTTTATGCCTATTATTTATCGCAGACTAAGCTGGTAAGCCATCATTTAAATCTTTCGGCTCTTTTGGTTGCATTGCATCTGCTGCTTTTTTCTCATTTTTAGCATGGGCACGCTGCAAACCTAAGTCATGCTCTGGGCGATACATTTTTTCTTTCCACATGTCCACCAGCTCTTGATTGGCGTGATCCCAAGGATGAAAGCCTTCTTTAAAATAATCTTTGTAGTTACTACGAATACTCGGGATTAAGCCGTACTTTCTTCCGAACATGAACGCAGAGAAGCCTTTCACATCTTTCCAAGACGGCATTTTTCTGGCCCAAAATAATAATGCAATCATGTAGCCAGCAATGCGAAGGCTGAATAATACTGTCACTAGACGTAAAAC